>DATIMU010000452.1:0-6872 GCA_035475015.1 Acetobacteraceae bacterium | reverse complement strand
CGCACCGCCTCGCGCGCCGCCTCGAGGGCGCGGGCGGTACGCTCGGCGCCGCCCTCCTCGAGATGCAGCGCGAGTTCCCACATCAGCTGCTGCGCCTGCTCGACGGATTGCGGCGAGCGGCCGCGCACCAGCCGATAGTAGATGTCGGCCAGATTGAGGAACGCGCCGGTATCGCCGCCGAACGCCTGCGGTGTCAGCATGAGCTGGTCGAGCTGCGCGACCGCGCCGGCCCGATCGTCCGGGTCGACGCTCAGCTGCTTGCGCACGCCGATCAGCGCGCGGGCGACGGGGTGATGGAAGCTGCGCTCGGGCAAAGTGAAGCCGGCATCCGCGCTCGATCCGGTCAGGCCGGCAGCATCGTGGCCGATCAGCCGCGCGACCACCGCAAGCCCAGCCCAGGGATTCGCGGTGAGATCCTGCAGGTTGACGCCCTTGGCGGATTTGGCCGTGCCGCCCGGGACCGGGATGCTCAGCAGGAGCGGCGGCGCGTCGGGCCGCTCGCGCAGCCTGAGCTCGGCGCGCAGCTGGATCACCCCGTAGTCGTCCGACACCTGCCAGGGCAGCCGGGTCTGCAGGCTGCGCGGCGCCGGACCCGGCGGCTCCGCCCAAGCAACCGACGGCGACCGATTGGCCAGCACGGAGAGATCCCAGCCGGCCAGCTCCCGCCCGCCGCGACGCACCGCGAGGCGGCCGCCCCCGGTCAGGTCGAGATCGCCCTGGAAGCTCGCCGCATCGAGCGCGCGGAACGGCTCGGCGCGGCCGTTCAGCGCCAGTGTGGGAGGGGCGCCCTCGCCGCCGGTCAGGCTGGCCGTGAGATGCGAGCCGGACGGCACCGAGACCGGGCCGCCCTCCGCCTTGAGGAACATCGGCGCGAGCCCGGTGTAGGGGGGCGGCGTCACCCAGACCTGGAGCTGTGCGGCCTGCGTCGCGGCAGCGATCGGCAAGTTCGGCGTCATAGCGTCGGCCAGCCGTGCCGGGCCGTCGGAGCCGGCGATCACCAGTGCCGCGATGAGCGCCACCACGAGACCGCCGCGCAGTGCCCGCCGGTCGCGCCGCGCCAGCCCCGGCCTCGGCAGGCCGACGCGCAGCCGGCGCACCTGACGCACCGCGCGCGCGACATGCGCCTGCCAGAGTGTATCGCCCGCCGGATCGGAGCCGGAGGGGCGGTCGGCGAGCACCGATAGCGGGCGATGCCGCAGCCCCGACGCGATCTCCAGCCGCCGATCGGCCGCCGCGTCGTCCGGCGCCGCGAGCCCGCGCAGCCCACGGACCAGGAGCACGACGATGGCGAGAACGGTCACGGCGAGCAGCAGGGTGTGCGCCCAGGGCGGCAGCACGCGCGGCACGCCGAGCAGCGCCAGGCAGACGAACAGGCCGGCGACGCCGAGCGGCGGCCAAAGGGCGGGCCAGATCCGCTCGAACAGCAGCGCGAGCCGGGCGGCGGCGCGCCGACCCTTCAGCCGACGCAGCAGGCGGTCGGCCTCCCCGGTTCCGTGGCCGCTGCCCTGCGGTTCGCCCTTGGGGGGTTCGCTCATCAGGCCCCGCTCATTCAGACCCAGTTCGGCACGTGCTCCCCGGCCCACAACGCCTCGACGGGCTGGCGGGCGCGGATCGTCGCCCATTCGCCGTCCGCGACCATCGCCGCGGCGGCCAGCGGCCGGGCGTTGTAGGTGGAACTCATCACCGCACCATACGCGCCCGCGTCCAGGATCGCCACGCGCGCGTGCGGTGCGAGCGGCGGCAAGGCGCGGTCCCGCGCGAACGTGTCCCCGGTCTCGCAGACCGGCCCCACGATGTCCGCCGGCGTCGCCGGGCGCGCCGCGTCCACCGCCGAGAGCGGCACCACGGCGTGCCAGGCGTCGTACATGGCCGGCCGCACCAGGTCGTTCATCGCCGTGTCGAGCACGACGAAGCGCGTTCCCTCGCTGCGTTTCACCAGGACCACGGAGGCGAGCAGGACACCGGCCGGCCCGACCAGCCAGCGGCCCGGCTCCACCACCAGCTTGAGGCCGAGCCCGCCGAGCGTCGCGCGGATGGCGCCGGCGAGGGCCGCCGGGCTGGCCACCGGCTCGTCGCGGTAGCCGATGCCGAGCCCGCCGCCGCAATCCATCGTCTCGACGGAGTGGCCGGCCGCTCGCAGGCCGTGCGCCAGCTCGGCGAGCCGGCCGAAGGCCGCGCGATAGGGTGCGACGGAGAGGATCTGGCTGCCGATATGCACGGCGAGCCCGGCCGGCGCGAGCCCCGGCAGGCCGGCGGCGCGGGAGTAGAGCGCGGCGGTGTCGCGGTAGGGGATGCCGAACTTGTCGCGCGCGCGCCCGGTGCTGATCTTAGCGTGCGTGCCAGCCTCGACATCCGGGTTGACCCGCAGCGCGATCCGCGCCGTGCGGCCCATCGCGGCGGCGATGCCCGAGAGCATGTCGAGCTCCTCGGCGCTCTCGACGTTGACCTGGCCGATCCCGCGCTCCAGCGCGAGGCGCAGCTCGGCGGCACTCTTGCCGACGCCCGAGAACACGACGCGGCCCGGCGGGATGCCGGCGGCGAGTGCCCGCAGCAGCTCGCCGCCGCTCACCACGTCGGCGCCGGCGCCCTCGGCGGCGAAGGTGCGCAGCACGGCGAGATGATCGTTCGCCTTCACCGCGTAGTGGATGTGCGCCCCGAGCCCATCCAACGCGCCGGCCAGCGCGCGATAGCGCGTGCGCATGACGCCCGCCGAGTAGACCCAGGCGGGCGTCCCCAGCGCGTCGGCCACGCGCGCGAGCGGCACGCCGTCCATCATCAGCCCGTCCATCGCGTCCATCGCGAGATGCGGCCGCGCGGCGATCAACTCCGCGATCGACGGGTCGGGAGAAGCGCTCGGGTGATCGGATCGGGGGGCGTGCATCGGGGGAGAATAGGGCGTCACGTCAAGCGCGACCACGGTAGGCACCCGCCGGGGCGAAACGCCCGTCGGGATTCTTTACACGGCCGGCGTGGAAAGGCCGCCATCGGCCATCAGAGTATATCCGAATCAAACGTTTACGGTCTGGGCACAGCGTTTGCATTAATGAGACGAACGGGAAAATACCTCGCCGAAACATCCTACGAGAGTGAATTCGATGTCCCCACGGGTTAGCTTGCTGGCGATCGGAGCGTTTGTTGCTGCCGGGGCGGGTGGTACGGCGCAGGCGAGCATCATCCCGATCGGGCCGCTCTACTCGATCCAGGGGACCAACGCGCCCAACGATTTCGGCCCGGTGCTGGTCAGCTTCGATCAGACCCCCAAGTCGATCGACAATGGCCTGCTGACGATTTCCGAGACCCAGGTGCCGACCGGAGCGAATGGTGAGTGGGACGTGTTCAACGTCGCGACCACCGCCGGCGGACCCTTGGCAGGGAACGCGAATGCCAACTGGACGCTCGGCTGGAGCTTCTTCCTCAGCCAGCCGGCGCTGTTCGACGGCGTATCGTTCTGGTGGTCGGTGAACGGCACCGCCGTCAGCGGGATCGTCAATTTTGGCGGCATCTGCTGCGCGGGGCCAAACCCGATCGACCCCGCGCTCGGGCAGTCCTTCTCCAGCAGCTTCCAGGGCGTCCTGCAAAACGGCGTCGTCACGTTCGTTCCGAGCATCTTCGTGAACCCCTACAGCTTCGTCGCCGCCGGCGGCATCGACCCGGCCACGGCCAATGATTTCCATTTCGGGTTCCACTACACGCTCCCCAATCCGGTGCCGGAGCCCGCCTCGCTGTCCCTCCTCGGGATGGCGCTGATCGGGCTCGGGTGGACGCGCCGCAAGCGGAGCTGATCGCGCGGCGGCGGGCAGATTCTGCCGGCCGGCACTCGAATCCGGCGAACCCGGCACATTCTGCCGCAGCAATCCTCCTGAATCGGCGGTCAGCGCTGGCCCACCGTTTGCACAGACGGTGGCGGGGCGCAGCTCCCGCGAAAGGAGAACCAATCCCATGTCGATCACGAGCGTAACCCAGTCGCCGTGGTGGCCGACCACCAACGGCACCACGGCCGCCAATTCCACCACGAGCACCCAGGCGGCCTCGGCGTTTTCCACCAGCGCATCCGGCGTGTCGGCCAGTACGTCGCCCGCTGCCGCCGCGATCACCTCCAGCGACCCGACCCAGCAGCTCAGCGCCGAGCTGCAGGCATTCCTGGTCCAGCTGCAGGGTGGCAACGCCGCTTTCGGCACCGGCGGGACGCAAACAGGAACCAGCACGACGACCGCCAGCACCGATCCGGCCGGGACCGGCACGGTGTCCGGCGCACATCACCATCACCATCATCAGCCGCACGCCAGCGCTCCGGGGCAGGATTCGGACGCCACCAGCTCGGCGACAGGGGACGCGGCAAGCACGGCGGCCACCACGAGCACCGCGAACGCCCAGAACGGCCAGAACGGCGCGGCCGGTTCGATCCAGGGCTTTGCCAACTCGCTGGTCGCGGACGTGGCCCAGGCACTGCAGTCCTACGGCTCCGCGGCTGCCTCGACCGCCAGCTCGACCGCCACCATGTCCGCCGGCCTGGCCCTGGCCGCCTGAACCACCGTGCCCTCCTCGCCCGGCGACATCAGCGCGTCGGGTAGGTCCGCGGATAGATGATCTCGTTCGGCGGACCGGGCGGGGACGGCGGTCCCTTCTTGCCGCAAGCCGCAAGCGCGAGCGGCGCAAGCAGCGCGAGCAGCAGGAGCGCCGCCCTCACGACACGGCGGCCTGTGACACGGCGGCCGGTGACAGGGCCGCCTGCCAGCGCCGGGCCTGTTCTGCGACGTTCGCCGGCGCCGTGCCGCCATGGCTGGTGCGCGACGCGACCGAGGCCTCGACCGTCAGCGCCGAGAATATTTCCTCCGTGATGCGCGGCTCCACCGCCTGCATCTCGACGAGGGACAAATCCGCGAGGTCCACGCCCTTCGCCTCGGCCGCCGCGACCAGGCGGCCGGTGACGTGGTGGGCGTCGCGGAACGGCAGGCGCGGCACGCGAACCAGCCAGTCCGCAAGATCGGTGGCGGTGGCGAACCCGCCGCCGGCCAGGGCTCGCATTCGCGCGACGTCGGGTGTCATGTCGCGCACCATCCCCGCCATCGCGGCGAGCGACAGTGCCCAGGCGTCGGCGGCGTCGAACACCGGCTCCTTGTCCTCCTGCATGTCCTTCGCGTAGGCCAGCGGCAGTCCCTTCATCACGGTCAGCAGCGCGACCAGCGCGCCGGTGACGCGCCCGGTCTTGGCCCGCACCAGCTCGGCGGCGTCCGGGTTGCGCTTCTGCGGCATGATGGAGCTGCCGGTGGTGAAGGCGTCGGACAGCCGGATGAAGCGGAACGGCGCGCTGCACCAGATGACGATTTCCTCCGCCATGCGCGACAGATGCACGGCCGAGATCGCGGCGGCGGCGAGGAATTCGAGGGCAAAATCCCGGTCGGACACGGCGTCGAGCGAGTTCGCCGTCGGCCGGTCGAAGCCGAGTGCCGCGGCCGTCATGTCGCGGTCGATCGGAAACGAGGTGCCGGCCAGCGCCGCCGAGCCGAGCGGGCATTCGTTGAGCCGCCGGCGCCCATCCGCCAGCCGCCCGCGATCGCGCGAGAACATCTCGACATAGGCCAGCAGGTGATGGCCGAACGTCACCGGCTGGGCGGTCTGCAAATGGGTAAAACCGGGCATCGGGTCGGCCGCGTGGGCCTCGGCCCGCTCGGCCAGCGCACGCATCAGGTCGGCGAGCTGCGCGTCCAGCCCGTCGATCGCGTCGCGCACCCACAGGCGGAAATCCGTCGCCACCTGGTCGTTGCGGCTGCGCGCGGTGTGCAGGCGCTTGCCGGCCTCGCCGATGCGCTCGGTGAGCCGCGCCTCGATGTTCATGTGGATGTCCTCGAGCGCCTCGGCGAAGGCGAAGCGCCCGGCCTCGATCTCGGCGGCGATCGCCGCGAGGCCGTCGCCGATCGCCCGTTCGTCGGCGGCGTCGATCAGGCCGATCCGCGCCAGCATCGCCGCGTGCGCCAGCGAGCCGCGAATGTCCTGGCGCCACATCTTGCGGTCGAAGCCGATCGAGGCATTGATCTCCTGCATGATGACCGACGGACCAGCGGCAAACCGGCCGCCCCATTGCCTGTTTGCCTCGCTGTTGCGGCGCTCCGGCGTTTCGCTCAAGTCCGGTCTCTCACGTTGGTTGGAAGGCGGCCCGAAATGCAGATGATGTCTCGCCGGCTGGTGCTGGCGGCGGCCGGGACCCTAGCGACGGCGGCCGTCGCGCGCAAACCACGCGCCGAGGACCCCGGCAAGGCGGAACTGGGCAACATGTCCGCCCTGAAGCCGACCAACCCGCCCAAGCCGCTGCCCGAGATCACCTTCGCCGACGCCGACGGGACCGAGCACCATCTCGAGGAATTCCGTGGGCACGGCATGGTGGTCAACCTCTGGGCGACATGGTGCGTGCCCTGCGTCGCCGAGATGCCGGCGCTCGCCGCCCTGGAGAAGACGCTGGCGCCGGACGACATCGCGGTGCTGCCGCTGTCGTCGGACCGCGGCGGCGCGGCGGCGGTGCGGAAGTTCTACGAGGCGCACGAGATCGGCTCGCTGCCGGTGCTGCTCGACCCCAAGGGCGCGGCCGCCCGGGCATGGGGCGTGCGTGGCATCCCGACCACGATCATCGTCGACAAGCAAGGCCGCGAGTGCGCCCGGCTCGAAGGGGCGGCCGACTGGGCGACCCCAGCGGCGGCGGCCAAGGTGAAGGCGCTGATCGGCGCCTGACCACGCCGCTTGCAGGCGTATTCCCCCGGCCATATGGTTATGCAAGCGGATTGAAGAAACGGGGGTGCGGCGATGGCATTCGACAGGAGCGTGCCGGCCGAGGCGGATATTGCGCGCTGGTTCCTCGATGCCCCGGACGTGGGGGGGCG
>DATIMU010000451.1:0-3868 GCA_035475015.1 Acetobacteraceae bacterium | reverse complement strand
TCGCCGGCGAGCACGACGGTCAGCAGGATGTTGGAATCGAGATCGGCGGAGGCGAGCAGGCGCAGTTCGGCGAGCACGGCGGATTGCATCTCCTGCGCCTCATCGACCACGAGAACTGGTCGGGAGAATGTGCCCTGGATGTGCGCCTGCCATCGCTGGCGCAGGATCTTGGCGCCGGCGAAGCGGTTATGCGGGCGCAGCTCGACACCGAAGAGTTCGCCCATCTCGCGATAGAAGTCGGCGATGTTGGCTTGCGGCCGACTGATCACGCCGACGGCGACGTCGCGCTGGTTGGCCAGCGATGCCGACAGGATGCGCAAGGCGGCGGATTTGCCGCAGCCGGGCGCGCCGGTGACGAGGGCGAAGCCGCCGTCGCCGGCGAGTTGTTGCACGCGCCAGCAGAAGGATTCCAGGCGGGTGGTGATGTGCAACGCCTCGGTCGGCACGTTGGGGGTGAACGGGTTCCATTTGAGGCCGTAGAGCGCGAGCATCTTGTTCACGTGTCGTCTCCCTCGTCCTTGGGCAGGTAAGCGGGCGGCAATCCGGCGGCGGTCTGCCGATCGATCATTCCCTGCAGGAGCGGTCCGATGCGGCGTGCCGGCGGGGGCGCCCGGGTGAATGATGGTGACGTGACCGGTTCGGCGGCGCCCTGCGTGCCAGTGATCGGCTGCAGACCGCGGCGCCGGCCGGAGGCGTTGGCCGCCTTGTCCTGCGGGAACAGTCGGCAAAGCACGGCGCCGGTGTGCGGATCGACGAGGTGGACCTCGGTGAGGTCCCAAATGGCGAAGCGAACTTCCAGCAGGCAGAGATGCCGGTAGCGGTTGGGAACCTCGAAGCGGCGCCCCTCGATGACGACGGTGCCGTCGCTTTTGCGCATTGTCCGCCGCTCGGTGCGGGTGAAGGCCAGCCGCAGCGTGGTGGCATCCGGGCAGGGTCGCGTCACGGCGGGGCCGGCGAGAAAGCGGGCGAGCGGAGTGTCGTCGATTTCGCTGTGATGCTTGCGATTGTAGTCGTGCTCCACCCAGGCCTGGGTGGCCTCGTTGAGCCGGGCCAGGGTGAGATCGTCGACGCCCTCGAGCATGGCCATCAGCCGGCCCTCGACCGATCCCCAGAGGACCTCCTGCTTGCCGTTTTGATAGGGCGAGTAGGGCAGCGTGGTTTGATGAATGATGCCGAGCCTGGCGAGACCGTCACTGATCTCGGTGGCCGTCATCGCCGCCCCGTTGTCGCTCATGGCGGCGCGCGGCAGGCCGCGCTTGTGCATCGCCTGCGACAGGCCGTGCGCGATGTTCTCGGCCGATTCCGCCAGATACCATTGCAGATGGCAGGCCAGCCGCGAGCGGTCGTCGAGCACGCCGAACAGGATCGGCGTGCGCCATTCGCCGCGCGGTGTCAGCACCTTGCGCGAACCGTGGTGGCAATCC
Organism: Acetobacteraceae bacterium; assembly: GCA_035475015.1. Lineage (GTDB taxonomy): Bacteria > Pseudomonadota > Alphaproteobacteria > Acetobacterales > Acetobacteraceae > JAFKFI01. Next base: position 2,444 of record DATIMU010000451.1, on the reverse strand, counting down.
CAATGCCAGAGCCCGCCGACGTATTCGGCCTCGAAGCCGCGCACCTCGCGCGCCTCGAGCCGGGCCGCGGACGCCAGCGCGCCCTCGGTCTGGCGCGTTGTGGTGGCGCGGCGCCTGGTGAGCCCACTGGCGACGAGGAAGCGCCGGACGGTGGTGTAGGACGGCACTGGCTGCAATTCCGGGCGGGTCTCTGCCAGGGCGGCCAGGTTGTCGTGATGCAGCTGGGCGCTCCAGCTCTTGTGGGCGCCATATTGCGCCAGCAGCGCCTGGCGCAGCGCCGGCGTGATCGATGCCTGCGCGCCGGCATCGCCGCGTCGCTTGCGGCGCAGCACGCTGACCGGGTCATGGCGCGCGTTGCGGGCGCGGTAGAACCAGCGCTCCAGCGTGGAGACGCCGAAGCGGACCGGCGCGCCGGTGCTCGGGTGGCGCCATTCGCGTGCCGCCAGTTGCTGCAGAGCCGCGCGGAGCGCGCCTTTCGCCGGCGGCGCGGCCAGCAAATGGCCGATCACCGCGAAGCGTAGCCGCGCCCAGCGCTCATGCACCCGCAATCCGTCTCGCTCCGCCCCACCGACCATGGGCTCGCCCTCCGAACAGTGAGCGAACCGACGCTAAGCGGCCTGATCGACTGGCGGCGACGCGCATCCTCTGCGGATCGGTGGCGCCCGTCAGAAAGCGCGCATGGCCGATGCGCCGCCGGTCAGCGGTCCGAGGAACCGCAGCAAGGCGACGAGCTGCTCGCGCACCTCGCCGGCAAAGCGCTCGAGCAGCGAAACCGGCAGCCCGGCGATGTCGAGCGGCGGCACTACCGCGGCCATCGCGACCGACGCGAACCGGCCAGCGGTGAAGCTGGATCGCCACCAGGCGCGCCAGCGCGCCAGCGTCCGCCGATCGATCCCCGGCACGACCGCCAGACGCGCCAGGCGGGTCGGCGTGATGCCGAGCATCAGCGCCGAGATCAATGTCACCACGGTGGCGAGGTAAACCCGGCGGCCCAGAAAGCGCAGCGACGGCGGGGTGGTGCGCTTGCGGCAGCCATCGACCGCGCAACAGAAGCTGAAGCGCTCGGCATGCTCCTGGCCCAGCCCAGCCGGCCCGCCACGCGGCTTGCGGTCATACGACGCCGAATGCAGCGCGCCGCCGCATCGCCAGCACCGTGCGGCCCGGGCGGTGGCCGCGAGGTCGCGGTCCAAGGCGAGGAGCTGCTCATGGAACTTGGCGTCGGCCAGCACGGCTTGGTACACTGGGTCCGTCCTTTGAACTGAAGTTGGCGAGATGGCCAAAGTCGGACGGAATGATCCCTGCGCTTGCGGCAGCGGCAAGAAATACAAGAAGTGCTGCATGGCCGGTGACGAGGCCGCCGCCCGTGCCGCACGTCCCGCTCCGCCGGCCGAGGCGGCGGCGCGCTGGCCGTCCCTGGCCAGCTATTTCCACGGACAGGACGAGTTCGACGAACTGACCGAGGCGTCCAACGCCGTCGTCGACATGGTCCACGCCGGCAATCTCGATGCCGCCGAACAGGCGGCCCATGACCTGCTCGCGCGATTCCCCGATGTCCATGACGGCTACGACCGCCTCGGCATGATCTGCGAAGCCCGCGGCGATCATCGCCAGGCCGCCGACTACTACCGAAAAGCCATCGACCTCATCCGAAGCCACCCCGACGACTATGATCCCGAGTTCGAGGCCGGCTTCCACAAGCTCGTCGACCGGCTCGAAACACAGGCGGACGCCGCCGGCGGCTGAGCCTGCCGGCCCGCCCGCTGCCCCAGCCTCGCCGGGTGCTCGGCGCCGTCAAGGCATCCACGCCTGCGGCGCGGAGCCTCCTTGACCCCGCCTGCGCTCCCGGCGGTCAGCAGCGCAGGTCGGCGCCGAGGAATGGTCCCGCAGTCTCACCAAGGAATGACCCGAAAGACGAAACCCGGATCTGCCACGATCCGCGAGGGGCCGACCCGCAGCCCGTCATTTTCCGTGATCACAAATCCCAAATAACGCCTCGTCTTGCCTGCTCAGGCTCAATGGGGTGCTGTTTTCGTTCCTGGTCAATCGCGCGATACCGAGCACGGCCCTCGTTTGCTTCGTGGTGCCGATGGTATGGACGGGGCTGATTGAGCCATTCCTGATCCCGGGGATGCGCCGCAAGAGCGGCGAGAAGCTGCGGGGTAAGCTGATGACAACCGGCTGATGACCGTCATTTGCCTGCTGCCGGGGCGAGGCGTTTTGGGCAGAGGCAGCTGACGTGGTTGGAGAAGGCGGCGCGCTGTATGCAGACGCAGCGGGTCGCCCGATCCCTACGACGTTCCAAGTAGTCGGTCATGGACGGTTGCTAGAGGGGGATATATGCCGCTGCGCTTCAACCGCCGGGTCCGCATCGCCCCCGGCATCTCGCTCAACTTCGGCAAGACCGGCGTGTCGACCACGGTGGGCACGAAGGGTGCGCACGTCAC
>DATIMU010000450.1:0-3128 GCA_035475015.1 Acetobacteraceae bacterium | reverse complement strand
TACGCGAGCGTGCCGGGTGCGATGCAGCTGCGCGCCATGAACCTCGTCTACGAGGCGACCAAGGAGCGCGGCATGACCATCGTCGTCCCCTCGGCGATGGCCGACAGCTTGAACGCGGGCGGGCTCGCCGGCCTATTGAGTGCGGCGGGAAAGGTCGCGGCGATCCTGCTGCTGCTGGGCGGCTTGGCGATCGCTCCGGCCTGGGCGCAAGCGGGTCCGGTGTTCTCCGATACCGGGCCGGACGCCGCGGCGCACGGTGCCGCCGAGGGTTATCCGATCCCGCCGAAAGGCAAGGCGGCGACGCCGGAAACCAAGATCGGCTGGCACAGCCATTACGATCAACTGACGCCGGTGCGCACTGTTGCGAAATCCGACCGCCCTTCCCCGCTGAAGCGCGCCGCCGAGGAAATCCAGCCGACCTATCCCTATGACGGGCGCGTCAACACCGTCGCCGACTATCTCGACCATAATCCCGTCATGGGCCTGCTGGTCGCGCGCGACGACACAATCCTGCTCGAGCACTACCAGTACGCGCGCACGGACAAGGACCGCTTCCTGTCGTATTCGATGGTCAAGACGATCACCGGATTGCTGGTCGGCATCGCGGTCTCCGAAGGCGCGATCCACTCGATCGACGATACCGCCGCGACCTACGTGCCGGAGCTTGCCGGCACCGAATATGGCGCGACGCCAATTCGCGCGCTGCTGCACATGGCGTCGGGCGTCGCCTTCCGCGAGACATACGAGCCGGGCGACGACATCTTCAAGCTGCAGGGCGCACTGCTCTGGCCCGGCGCCGTCGGCGCGATCAAGGCGCTCAAGCAATTCAACACGCGCGACGCGGCTTCGGGCACGCGGTTCTCGTACGCCAGTGCCGAGACCGAGGTGCTCGGCCTGGTCGTCAGCCACGCCGTTCACATGACGCTCGCGGATTACCTCGACGCGCGCATTTGGCGGAAGCTCGGCGCCGAGTCCGACGCTGCCTGGGCGTTCGATCCGACCGGGCAGGAGGTCGCCTATTGCTGCTTCGTCGCGGTGCTGCGCGACTGGGCGCGGCTCGGGCTGATGCTGGCGCATGACGGCGCGTGGAACGGCCAGCAGATCGTGCCGCGCCAATGGCTGCTCGACATGACGACGACCGTGCCGGCCGACGGTTACTTGCGGATCAAAACGGCGGGATATGGCTACCAGGTGTGGCTCATGCCGGGACAGCGGCGGATGTTTGCCCTGGCGGGCATCTATGGGCAGGCCGTTCTGGTCGATCCCGATTCCAAGCTGGTCATGGTGCAGACGGCCGTGCGGCCCAAGCCGATCGATCCAGGGTCCAATGAGGGCTTGGCGCTGTGGTACGCGCTGATGGCGCAGTACGGACGCCCATAGATGCACTGACTTGTCCGGAGCGGCCGAGACCCCTCACCCCGGCCCTCTCCCGCAAGCCGAGAGGGAGAAGAATAGCCCCCTCCCATTGCGGGAGGGGTGATGCCGCGAGTGATCCGCTAACCGAGCCTCACTCCATCTCCGCCTCGAGCGCCTCGATATCCTCGTCGCTGAAGCCGAAATGATGCGCGATCTCGTGCACCAGCACGTTGCGGACGAGCCGGTAAAGATCCTCGTCGGTCTCGACCCATTCCAGCAGGATGGGCTGGCGGTAAAGAAAGATCAGGTCGGGCTGGCGGGCGATATCGTCCACGCTCCGTTGGGTCAGCGGCGTGCCGGTGTAGAGGCCGGTGAGGTCCCACGGGCTCTCGATGCCGAGGTCGCGCAAGGTCTCGTCGTCCGGCATCTCCTCGACCGAAATGCCGCAATTCTCGATATGGCGGGACAGCCGGGCGGGGATTGCGGCGAAGGCGCGCTCGGCCAGGGCAGCGAGATCCTCCGCACTCGGCGGCGCGCCGAAGCGGGACTTTGGGTCGCTCATGCGCTATCGGTGCAGGGTGGTGGGCAGAGGTCAAGCCTAACGGCGGGAGGAACTGTCATGGTGCAAAAACTCACCGATGCCGAGCGCGGCGGGCTGGCGGCGACGCTGCCGGATTGGTCGCCGGTGGCTGGGCGCGACGCGATTCAGCGCAGCCTCAAGTTCCGCGACTTCAGCGAGGCGTGGGGCTTCATGGCGCGGGTCGCGTTGCTGGCCGAGAAGCAGGACCATCACCCGGAATGGTCGAACGTGTGGAACCGGGTCGACATCGTGCTCAGCACGCATGACGCCGGCGGCCTCAGCGCGCGCGACGTGAAGCTGGCGCAAGCGATCGACAAGCTGCTCGCGTGATGGCGGCGAGGATCGGGCATCCTCATCGGCTGCTGGAACGAGGAGGAGCGGCGCCGGGCGGGCCGATTTCGGCCTCGCGTGAGCGAGCTCAGCGCGCGAGCGCCTCGGTCAATCGATCCAGCGTCGTGTCGGCCAGGACTTGATGCAGCGCCGCCTCGGCGCCGGCGAAGGCCTCGCCGAGCACCGGGCGCACCCGGCGGCCCACCGGGCAGGCCATGTTCGGGCGGCGATGGATCGGCAGCAGCACCGCCCCGTCGGCCGCCTGTACGGCGTGCCACACGTCCTCCAAACTGATGCGGCCAGGCTCACGCGCGAGTTCCGCCCCGCCGGGGCCGCGGCGCACCCGGATCAGCCCCGCTCGGGCGAGCTGGCCGGCGATACGCCGAACCACCACGGGGTTGGTATTGACGCTGCATGCCAGCCGTACGCTGGTGGAGCCGCCGCTCGACCCCTCGGTCGCCAGATAGAGCAGGATGTGCGTGGCTACGGCGAAGCGGGTGGCGACCATGCGCGCATAAATGCGAGTGGCGGGCGGCGGTTGCACCCCGCGGTGGCCCGCTGCCGCCTTTGGTTGTACAAGACCGCGTGGAAAGCAGCTTTCCCGAGATCGCCCCCGAGATCGCCCTGGTCGTCCGCCGGGGCGCCGCCCGGCTGTGCGGCAGCCTCGCCTGGGCCGCGCTGCACGAGGTGCCGCTGCCGAACGGCCGGCGGGCGGACATCCTCGCCCTGCGCCCTGACGGCGGCTTCGCCTGCATCGAGGTCAAGTCCGGGCCGCGCGACTTCCTCACCGACGCGAAGTGGCCGGAATACCGCGCCTATTGCGACGCGCTCTACTTCGCCGTGGGCACCGAGTTTCCGCTGG
>DATIMU010000449.1:0-12290 GCA_035475015.1 Acetobacteraceae bacterium | reverse complement strand
CCCGTCGTGCTCCCAGCGTATGACGCGGCGGTGGAAATCCTCCGTCGAGAGCTGGCGGCCCTGGAAATCGAAGGAGTTGCCGTTGCTGTTGAACGACGGCTTGCGGAACGCCGTGACCCGGCGATTATCCCACAGCAGGCGGTATTGCGTGTCGGCCTGGACGTCGCTGAACACCAGGTACTGCCCTTCGCTGGACCACGCCGGGCCTTCCGCCCAGGTGAATCCGGTCGCGATCCGCCGCAGCGGGGTCAGCCCGAGCAGGTATTGCTTGAAGGCGTCGTCCACCACGATGATGTCGGGATCGGGATAGATATTCGGCGGCGCCTCGCGTCCCCATTGGCGCGGCGGGGTGGTGATGACGCTCGGCGGGGTGGCGCGGCTGGCGCTCGGCTGCGCCAGGGCGGCGATCGGTGCGGCCGCGGCGGCCAAGGTCAGCCCGGCAGCGCCTCTCAGCACCCCCCGGCGGGCCATGCCACCATTGTCGTCGTGCCAGACGATTTCGTTGTCGATCATCGTTCCCTCCGTTGCGCGGCGGGGATGAAAATCAGATGTCCGCCGCCTCCACCGCTGCCACGTCCAGCAGCCGCTCGATGACTTCAGGCTCCTGCGCGCCGGCGATGGCGTGCCGGCCGGCGATCACGAAACACGGCACGCCGTTGATCCCCAGCCGGTGGGCGCGGAGATTGTCGGCGTGGATCACGTCGAGATCCTGGTCGCCCGCGAGGTGGCGGCGGGCGGCGGCCGCGTCGAGGCCCAGCGCCTGCGCGATCGCCGCCAGCACCTCGATGTCGCCGATGTCGAGCCCGTCGGTGAAATGCGCCGAGAACAGCGCCTCCGCCGTCTCGCTCGCCCGGCCGCAGCGGGCGGCCCAGCGTACCAGCCGGTGCGCGTCGACGCTGCTGGGAGTGCGGCGGATGCGCTCGAAGCGGAACTGCACGCCCTCCGCCCGGCCGATCTCGGTGATCGAGGCATAGAGCCGGCGCGCCCGGTCCTCGCCGCCGAACTTGCGGATCACGTAGTCGGGCCGCGCCATCCCGGCGCGCGGCATGTCGGGGTTGAGCAGGAACGGCCGCCAGGACAGGTCGAACAGCAGGTCGGGCCGCCGCCGCAAGGTCCGCGTCAGCCGGCGCACCCCGAGGAAGCACCACGGACAGACCAGGTCATGCACGATCTCGACCGACAGCCTGGCCCTGGCGGGGGCGAGGACATTCATCGCGTGGCTCCGCGAACGGCGTTTCCTTCAGGGCATCATCCCTGCCCGGACGCGCCGGGGCAAGGGGAGGGGGCTATTTCACCCGCACGAAGCGCAGCGGGAAATAATTGTCGGCCATCTGCACGAGCTCGATGTTGGTCCGCGCCGCCCAGGCGATCATCTGCTGGTGCAGCGGGATATAGCCGAAATCCTGCTGCACGATGCCGGTCGCCCGGTGGATCATCGCGGTGCGCTTGGCGGGGTCCGCCTCGACACCGATGCTCGCGATCAGGTCGTCGACCTCGGGATTGGAATAGCCGCCATAGTTCACCTCGCCCTGCGGCAGCTTGCGGGTGGCGATGAGGTTGTAGAGCGCGTTGTGCGCGTCATAGGTCGCCGGGGTCCAGCCGAGCATGTAGAAATCGGTGTCGTAGGCGGGCGCGGCGATCTTGCTGAAGAAGCGGATTTTCGTCTGCGCCGTGAGGTCCACCTTGACGCCGATCCGCGCCAGCATCGCGACAACCGCGGTACAGATCGCCTCGTCGTTCACGTAACGGTCGTTCGGGCAGTCCATGCTCATGCTGAACCCGTTCGGATAGCCGGCTTCCGCCAGGAGTTGCTTGGCCTTCGCCGGGTCGGCCTTCGGGCGCTCGTTCTGCGCCTTGTCGAAGCCGTTCACGCCGGGGCCCCACATCTCCCAGGTCGGGTGCGCCTGGCCGCGCATGATGCGCGAGGCGATGGCCGTCTCGTCGATCGCCAGCGCGAAGGCGTGGCGCACGCGCACGTCCTTGAGCGGGTTCTTGCCCTTGATGTTGGAGCGCAGCAGCTCGTCGCGCGACTGGTCCATGCCGAGGAAGATGGTGCGCAACTCCGGCCCGGTGATGAGCTTCAGCCCATCGGTGTTCTTGATGCGGTCCATGTCCTGCGGCGGCACGGCGTAGATCATGTCGATCTCGCCCGACAGCAGCGCCGCGACCCGCGTGGCCGCGTTCGAGATCACATGGAATTCCGAGCGCGTGACGTTGCCCTCGCGCTTGTCCCACCAGTTCGGGTTGGCCTCGATGACGGTCCGCCGATCGGGCTCGCGCGTCACCAGGACATAGGGGCCGGTGCCCATCGCGTGCCGGATCGCGTAGTTCTCCTGCCCGGAGCTGAGATTGACCGGCTCGACCGCGTTGTTCTTCTCCGCCCACGCCTTGCTCATGATGCCGAAGGTGGTGAGTTCCTGCGGCAGGATCGGGTCGGGCTTGCCGGTGTCGAGATCGACCGTCAGGTCGTCGACCTTGCGCGCCTCCTTGACCGACGCCAGCGTCGCGCGCAGCACCGAGTTCTGCGATTTCACCCGGCCGACCGAGAAGACCACGTCGTCGGCGGTGAACGGGGTGCCGTCGGTGAATTTCACGCCTTCGCGCAGGTGGAAGCGCCAGACGGTCGGGCTGGTCTGCTCCCACTTCACCGCCAGCGACGGCTCGAGCCCGAGTTCGCGGTTCCGCCGGATCAGCGGCTCATAGATGTTCGCGAGAAACGAGAGCTGGACCGTCTCGTTCCGCGTGTAGGGGTCCATCGAGCTCACGTCGCCGTCATTGGCCCAACGGAATACAGCTGCAGGCGCGGGTGCGGGCAAGGCAAGCACCGCAAGGCCAAGGACCGCGACGAGTCGGATAAGGCGATGAGCCATTGGTAGAAATCCCCCGGGCCGCGGTCTCTTTCGGACGGCAGTTTGCGTCATTTTCACGATCTTTTGACGATACGCAAGCATTCCTTGGCCGTCCGGCGTCCCCGTCGAGAGGACGCCAGGTGCGCTTATGCCTGAAAAAGCGAGAATCTTGCCACCCGCAATCAACGTACCATCGCATTTGGTTGCAGATCGAGCGGCCTTTCTCGACAACCTCTGCTAGAGGCGGCCTCGGTCAAGCCTCCGGCCAGGCGAGTCGCGATGGCTCAAATCGGGCCTGCTCGCCCGGCTGCTCTGGCGCGCTACGCCGCCGGGGAGCGGACGTGCTCCGGCCGCACGCCCATCCCGATGAGCCGCGCCGGAAATCGGCGCAGCCACGGCACGGCGGCGGCGAGGCGCAGCGGGAGGGGCACCGACAGCTTCTCCGACGCCGCCAGCACGGGGCTGATGACGCGGTTCTGGATGGCGATCTGCATCCGCTGCGTCGCCCGCGCCGGAAACTCCCGCCGCCGCTGCACCAGCGCGAGATCGGTCTCGGTCAGCCGCCGCTCGCGTAACGCCCCGGCCAGGATGTTGGCGGTCGCCACGGCATCCTGGACCGCCAGATTGACCCCGACGCCGCCGACCGGCGACATGGCGTGCGCCGCGTCACCGATGCACAGCAACCCCGGCCGATGCCAGCGTTCCAGCCGGTCCACCGCGACGGTGAGCAGGTTCACCTTGTCCCAGGCGTCGAGCGCGCCCACCCGGTCGGCGAGGAAGGGGAGGAGCTTGGCGATCCGCGCCTGCAGGACGGGCAACCCGACCTCCCGCAGCTGGTCGACCCCGCCCTTCGGGATGACATAGCCGCATTGCCAGTAGTCGCCGCGGTTGATGAGCACCATCAGGCTGCCGGTGTCGAAACGGCCGAACGTCTCGTTCGGGTCGCTATCGCGACGCGCTATGCGGAACCACAGCACGTCGATCGGCGCGCCCAGTTCGCGGCTGACCAGCCCGGCCTTGGCGCGCACGGTCGAGCGGCGGCCGTCGGCGCCGATCACCAGGTCGGCGCGAATGTCGAGATCCCCCTCGGCGGTCCGCGCGCGCAGACCGACCACGCGGCCGCCCTCCTCGATCAGCTCCTCTGCCTCGGCACGCATCATCAGGCCGAATTTCGGCAGGCGCCGGGCGTGGTCGGCGAGAAAATCGAGAAAATCCCATTGCGGCATGAAGGCGATGAATTTGCACTTGGTCGGCAGGTGGCGGAAATCGGCGATCCGCAGCACGGTGTCGCCGACTTGGCCGACCAGCTCCTCCGCCTTCTGGTGCGGCAGACGGAGGAACTCGTCGAGCAGGCCGAGTTCGTCCATCACCTGCAGGGTCGAGGGGTGGATGGTGTCGCCGCGAAAGTCGCGCAGGAAATCCGCGTGCTTCTCCAGCACCAGCACCTCGACCCCGGCGCGGGCCAGCAGGAAGCCCGCCATCATCCCCGCCGGGCCGCCGCCGGCGATGCAGCAGGTGACGCTGCGCTCCGTCATGCGCCCGACCCCCCTCGCTCAACTCCGTCCGCCGACCGGCAGCAGCGCGCCGGTGACGCCGCTCGCCGCGTCGGAGAGCAGGAACAGGATCGCCTCGGCGACCTCGGTCGGCTTCACCCAAAGGGCCGGGTCCGCGTCGGGCATCGCCGCGCGGTTCTGCGGCGTGTCGATCGTGCCGGGCAGCACGGCGTTGACCCGCACGCCGTCACGTTTCAGCTCGTCGGCGAGGCTCTCGGTCAGCCGCAGCACGGCCGCCTTGGACGAGGCGTAGGCGGCCAGCCCCTCCGGCGCGCGCAGCGCGGCGGCGGCCCCGATCGCGACGAGGCTGCCCCTTCCGGCTTGCCGCATCGCCGGCACCACCGCGCGGTAGAGGTTCAGCGCGGTTTTCAGGTTGAGGCCGAACATCCGGTCCCACAGCTCCGGCCCGGATTCGGCGAGCGAGCCCATCGCGAAGCCGCCGACCGTGTTCACCACCCCGTCGATGCGGCCGAGCTCGCGGCCGACCCGCTCGGCGATGCTGGCGCAGGCGGTGGGGTCCATCAGGTCGTAGCCGGCCAGCGACAGATGCCGCCCGGTATCGGGGAGCGAGGCGATCAGCGCCTCCAGCGGCTGCTTGACGGCATCGACCGCGGCGACCCGCGCGCCTCGCTCGGCAAGCAGCCGGATGACCGCGCTGCCCACGTTGCCGGCGGCGCCGGTGACGATGATGGCCTGGTCTGTGAACACCATAGAAAGCTTCCTTCAGGTCGGCGATGCCTCGTGGCGCGCAGGATGGCCCGGCCGGTCTGCGAGAGGAACAGGAAAACTCCCTGGCGCGTGCCCGGCCGGGTGGCTTGCTATATGCTCGGCAGCGGGATCGGGGATCGCGCGCCATGGAAAGCTATCAGCGGACCTTGCTGCTGACCGGCGCCAGCCGGGGCATCGGCCACGCGACGGTCAAGCGGTTCGCCCAGGCCGGCTGGCGCGTGCTGACGGTCTCGCGCCACGGCTTCCCGGCGGAGTGCCCGTGGGAGGGCGGCGAGCGCAACCATGTGCAGATCGACCTCGCCGACATCGAGAATATGCCGGCCTCGGTCGAGGACATCCGCTCCCGGCTCGATCACGGCCGGCTGGACGCGCTGGTCAACAACGCGGCGATCTCGCCGAAGGGCGAGGACGGCGCTCGCCTGGGCGCGCTGGAGACCGACGCGGCGCTGCTGCAGCACGTCTTCCGGGTCAACATGTTCTCGACCGCGCTGCTGGCGCGCGGCCTGTTCCCCGAGCTGCGCGCGGCGAAGGGCTCGATCGTCAACGTCACCAGCATCGCGGGCTCTCGGGTGCATCCCTTCGCCGGCATGGCCTACGCCACCTCGAAGGCCGCGCTGGCGGCGCTGACGCGGGAGATGGCGCATGATTTCGGCCAGTACGGCGTGCGGGTGAACGCCATCGCGCCGGGCGAGATCGACACCTCGATCCTGTCGCCCGGCACCAGCAGCATCGTCGACCACGAGATCCCGATGCGCCGCCTGGGCCAGCCGGCGGAGGTTGCCGAGACGATCTTCTTCCTGTGCACCAACGCCTCGTCCTACATCAACGGCGCCGAGGTGCACATCAACGGCGGCCAGCACGTGTGACCGGCAAGCGGCCGGGCTAGACCCGGTCCGCCCCTTTGACGTGATCGGCGCGCTGCCGCCGACCCCTCGCCCAAGCCGCGGCGCCGGTCGCGGTCAGCGCGACCCGGGCGACGTTCCTGGGATGGAGCGCGGCGCCAAGCAGGCCGCATCGCACCAGCTCGAGGGTCGCCGAGAACGCCGCCGGGCCGTGGAGCGAGGCGGTGTACAGGGCTGCCCGCGCGTTGCGCTGCAGAATCCGCCGCACGATCGGTGCGCGAACCTTGAAATAGAGGATGTGCGCGATATCGGACAGCGAGATCAGGCGAGCGCCGCAACGTTGGGCAAGAATACGCAGGCTTTGGTCGGAATGGAGCGACACATGGCCGTTGCGCGGCCCGATGTACCCCCAGTCGCCTCCGACATCGCGCGGCTGCAACTGGGTTGAAAAGAGCAGAACCCCGTCCGGCCGGACATAGGACAGCGCTTCCTGGAATGTTGCCAGTGGCTGACGGCTGTGCTCGACGACCTCGAAGGCGGTGACGAGTTCGTACTGCCTGCGCGGATTGACCTGATCGGCAAAGTAGGGATCGAAACTGTCGTACCGCGCGAAGCCGCGGTCGCTCGCCAATCTCGCCATCAAGCCTTCACCGCCACCATAATCGAGCGCCTCGATGCCGGCCCGCGTCGGCCCGAACAGGCCGACCAGCATGTCGGCAAGGTGCGACGGCCGTATCGTCGCGAACTCGGGGTCCGCGCGGATGTACTCTGAGTTGTAGATCCGGGTTCCGACCTCGCTTTCCGTCAGCCCGTCAAGATAGTCGGTAAAAATGAATCGGCACTCGTGGCAGCGAACGTAGTCGACGTCGATTCCGCTTGGCGGGAACGGGGGGTCGCGCCCGATCTCGCAAGTTCGTGAGGAGTCGACGCGCAAGAACAGCTCAGTGCGGCTGCCGCAGCATTTGCACAACAGCATGGTCACTGGGTCCGGAACTGATAGGGCGAGGACATTATCCTCTCCCTCCCGATCTTGCCATTGGGGCGATCGTTAGTGGTTCGCCAGCGCCTGGGCGCGCACCCGCTTGGGATACTCGACCGTGAACGCCACAGCGCCCACGAGGGCCAGCACGTTGACCACGACCGGTAACAGTGGCGGGACTTCCGGCGCCCAGGCGATCAGCGCGCCACAAACCGTCTCGATGACGAAGGCCAGCGCCCAGACCGCGCTGATCCGCCGGTTCGCCGCGAGGAACAGGGGATGCGTCCATCGCTCGCGCGGCACCTGCTCGCGGGCATATTGCAGCGTGAACGGCCGGCCGACGAGGATCGAGCCGAGCGTGATCGCGACCAGGCCGAGATCGACGAACACGCGGACCTCGAACACCGACCAATCCGACCCGACGAGGGACGCGACGATTGCCAGGCCGACGAACAGCACCGCGGCACCCGCTTCCAGCACCTTCACCTCGGTCTGGCCGCGCAGGCGGGCGCGGGCCAGCAGCGCCAGCGCGATGGCCGCCGCCGCCCACAGCCCGGCGGCGGCGCCGATCGAGCGGGCGAGGACGAAGAACGCGATGAACGGCGCGAGGCCGAGCAGGATGTTCATGGCAGGCTCTCCGCGCCGACGAAATTGCCGTGAAAGCCGAACGGGACGCGGTGCGCGAGCTGCACGGTCGCCACCGGCCCGTGATCGACGCCCTGCGTGTCGAGCACGATGAGGTCGCTGCGGTGCTCGGCGCCGCGCCACGCGACCGCGAGCAGCCAGCCGTCGCCCTCCGCCGCGTCTGCGCCGCGCGGCACGAACACCGGCTCCGAAGCGGCGTCGCCGGCGGGCAGGGTGTAGAGCGTGCGATGGCCGGCCGCGAGGTCGAACCACGCGATCGTGTCCGGCATCCCGTCCGTCTCGCTTTTCGCGACGATCGCGCCGTGGCGGTTCTTCAGGCCGGCCCGGCGCTCGTCGAGGCGGGGGAACTCGCCGGCGAGGTCGTCGAGTGGGGCGCGCGAGAAGGCATCGGTGCCCGCCCCGGGGTCGAGCGTCCAGCGCACCAGCCGGGCCGAACGGTCGCCGGTGGGCGCGCTGCCGTCGGCCAGCGGGAACAGCGGCGGCGCGTCGTACTGCATCACGTCGGCGACGATCTTTTCCCCGTCCTCCCAGGCGTTGAGCACATGGAACACGTAGCAGCTCTCGGCGCGGAACCAGCGCAGCGAGGCGATGCCCTCGGCGCGCCGGATCAGGCCGATATGGCCGCCGAGCGCCGGTTCCCAGGCGAAGGGCGGCCCGCCGTTCATGGCGCGCGGCAGGCTGCCGGCGAGCGGCAGCACGGGGAACAGCACATGCCGGTCGGTCACGGCGAAATCGTGGACCATGCTGCAATAGGGCGCCTCGAACGCCTCGAACCGGGTGACGCGGCCGGTGCGGTCGAGCGTGCCGTAGGTCATGCGCGGCACCAGCGGCCCGCCCGAGGAGTAGCCGAAGAACACCAGCTCGCCGGTCACGGGGTCGACCTTGGGATGCGCGGTGAAGGGACCCTCGATCGCGCCGCCGAAATCCTGCGCGCCCCGCGTGGCGAGCGAGCGGGGATCGAGCTCGATGGGCAGGTGCCCTTCCTCCAGCGCGAGCAGCCGGCCGGCGTGCAACAGGATGTTGGTGTTGGCGACGCCGCTGTCGGGAACGCCCTCCGGGGGCGGCCCCAGCCCGGCGCCGAGCAGGCGCCCCGCCGCCGCCTCGGCCTGGAATTTTCCCGTCCGGACCCAGCGATTGCGGTACGACGCGCGGCCATCCGCGATGGTGAAGGCGTGGACCATGCCGTCGCCGATGAACCAGTGATGCCGGGCGGGATCGGCCGGCTGGAATTGCGGGTTCGGGCCGTTGCGGTAGAGCGTGCCACTCAGCCCGCGCGGCAGCTCGCCCTGCACCGGCAGATGCGGCGCGTCGGCCTCGAAGCTGATCGGGGCGAAATTGCCGGCGAGGGTGCGGCTGGCGTCGTCCATCATGGGTCTCCCCGAGGATGATCTTGACAGTGACAAGATCGGGCGTATCACGGGCCTGGAATTTCCGTCAACGCAAATCTTTCCACCGTCAAGATCGAGCATGAACACCGCGATCGACCCTGGCTCCCGCGCGTCGAGCTACCACCACGGCGACCTGCGGGAGGCGCTGCTGGCTGCCGCCGAGACGCTGCTGGAGCGGGGCGGCGTCCCGGCGTTGACCCTGCGCGCCGTCGCCCGCGCCGCCGGCGTCTCGCACGCCGCCCCGGCGCACCATTTCGGCGATCTGACCGGGCTGCTCAGCGAGCTCGCCGCCGTCGGCTTCACGCGCCTCGGGGCAGGGTTCGATGCCGCGATGGCGGGGGCGGGGAGCGAGCCCGCGGCGCGGCTGACGGCGATGGGGAAGGCCTACGTGGCGTTCGCGCGGGCCCATCCGGGCCTGTTCGTGCTGATGTTCCGCAGCGAACGGCTCGACGCATCCCGCCCGGCGCTGCGGGATGCGACGACGGCCGCCGGGCTGGCCTTGCGCACGGCGATCGCGAGGACGCGACCCTCAGCTACCGACGATGCGCCGCTCCAGGCGGTGGCCCGGATCGCCGGATTGTGGTCCCTGGTGCACGGCTTTTCCGTTCTGCTGATCGACAATCGGCTCGGTGGCCTGCTTGGCGCCCTGCCGCCGGGCGACGACCCCGACACGCTGCTCGCCGCCATGCTCGACGCGGTCAGCATCGAGGATGGCGGGCGGCAAGTGGCGGACTGAAGTCCGCCATCTCAGTCGGGCTGCGGCCAGCGCCAGTCGGCCACCTCCGGCAGGTCCCGGCCATGCGCGGCGATATAGGTCCGGTGCTCGATCAGCTTGTCGCGGATCGCCTGCTTGGCGTAGGCCGCCGCCGCACCGAGTTGGGGCAGGCGGTCGATCACCGCGCCCACCAGATGGAACCGGTCCAGCTCGTTGAGCACCACCATGTCGAACGGCGTCGTCGTGGTGCCTTCCTCCTGGTAGCCGTGCACATGGAAATTGTCGTGGTTGGTCCGCTTGTAGGTCAGCCGGTGGATCAGCGTGGGATAGCCGTGGAAGGCGAAGATCACCTGCTTGTCGCGGGTGAACAGGGCGTCGAAATCGTGGTCCGACTGGCCGTGCGGATGCGCGTAGTCGGGCATCAAGGTCATCAGGTCGACCACGTTGACCACGCGGACCCGCAGATCGGGCAGGTGGCGGCGCAGCAGGTCGACGGCGGCCAGCGTCTCCAGGGTGGGGACGTCGCCGGCGCAGGCCATCACCACGTCGGGCTCGCCGCCACGGTCGTTGCTCGCCCACTCCCAGATGCCGATGCCGGCGCCGCAATGGCGCACCGCCTCGTCCATGCTCAGCCATTGCGGCGCGGGCTGCTTGCCGGCGACGATGACGTTGATGCGGTTCCAGCCGCGCAGGCAATGGTCCGTCACATACAGCAGGGTGTTGGCGTCCGGCGGCAGATAGACCCGCACCGTCTCGGCCTTCTTGTTCATCACGTAGTCGAGAAAGCCCGGGTCCTGGTGGCTGAAGCCGTTATGGTCCTGCCGCCAGACATGCGAGGTGAGCAGGTAGTTCAACGACGCGATGGGCCG
Source organism: Acetobacteraceae bacterium (assembly GCA_035475015.1). Lineage (GTDB taxonomy): Bacteria > Pseudomonadota > Alphaproteobacteria > Acetobacterales > Acetobacteraceae > JAFKFI01. The sequence continues at coordinate 1,721 of DATIMU010000449.1, read as the reverse complement.
CCGCCACGCGATCTCGTCGCTGCTCTTGAGCCACTTGGCGTGCTGGTTGAGCATCGAATCGACGATGTGGATGAACGCCTCGTAGCAGCTGAACAGCCCATGCCGGCCGGTCAGCAGATAGCCCTCCAGCCAGCCCTGGCAGGTGTGCTCGCTGAGGATCTCCATCACCCGGCCTTGCCGCGCGAGGCTTTCGTCATAGGGCAGGAGATCGGCCTCCCAGACCCGATCGGTCACCTCGAACACCGCCTGGAGGCGATTGGACGCGGTCTCGTCCGGGCCGAACAGGCGAAAATTTTTCTCCGTTTCGTTCATCCGCATGACGTCACGCAGGAAGGTGCCCATGACGTGGGTGGCCTCGGTGTCGGCGCCGCCGGGATGCTCGACCGGCACGGCGTACTTGGAAAAATCCGGCAGCCGCAGGTCGCGCCGCAGCTCGCCGCCGTTGGTATGCGGGTTGGCGCTCATGCGCCGCTGTCCGACCGGGGCGAGTGCCGCGATCTCGGGTCGCGGGCGACCCGCCTCGTCGAACAGCTCCTCGGGCCGGTAGCTCCGCATCCACTCCTCGAGCAGCTCGAGGTGCCCGGGCTTGGTCATGTCGGCGATCGGCACCTGGTGGGCGCGCCAGAAGCCCACGGTCTTCTTGCCGTCGACGAATTTCGGGCCGGTCCAGCCCTTCGGCGAGCGCAGCACGATCATCGGCCAGCGCGGCCGCTCGTCGCCGGGCTCGGCGCGGATTTGGCGGATCTGTGCCAGCACCTCGTCGAGCGCGCGGGCCATGAGCTGGTGCATGGTCTCGGGGTCGTCGCCCTCGACGAAATAGGGCGTGTAGCCGTAGCCCTCGAACAGCTTTTGCAGCTCCTCGTGGCTGATGCGGGCGAGGATGGTGGGATTGGCGATCTTGTAGCCGTTGAGGTGCAGGATCGGCAGCACGGTGCCGTCGGTCTTGGGGTTGAGGAACTTGTTGGAGTGCCAGGAGGTCGCCATCGGCCCGGTCTCCGCCTCGCCGTCGCCCACCACGCAGGCGACGATGAGGTCGGGGTTGTCGAACGCCGCGCCGTAGGCGTGCGACAGCGCGTAGCCGAGCTCGCCGCCCTCGTGGATCGAGCCCGGCGTCTCGGGCGCGCAATGGCTCGGAATGCCGCCGGGGAAGGAGAACTGGCGGAACAATTTTCGCAACCCTTCGCCATCCTGGCCGACGTTCGGATAGACGTCGCTATAGGTGCCTTCGAGCCAGCAATTGGCGAGGATGCCGGGCGCGCCGTGGCCGGGGCCGCAGACATACATCACGTCGAGGTCGTGCTGGCGGATCAGCCGGTTGAGGTGGACATAGATGAAGTTGAGGCCCGGCACGGTGCCGAAATGCCCGAGCAGACGCGGCTTGACGTGCTCGATCCGGAGCTTCTCGCGGAGCAGCGGATTGTCCAGCAGATAGACCTGTCCCACCGAGATGTAGTTGGCCGCGCGCCACCAGGCGTTCATCCGGGCAAGAAGGTCGGGATCGATCGCGTCGCTCATGCCATGCCTCGCTCGTTGCCGGCGCAGGATGCCTCGCCCGAACGCCGGTCGTAAGTGCGGCTCGATGACATGCGCGTCAGCGCCGAGCGGATCGCGCGACAAGAAGGCGGACTGAAGTCCACCCGACGCCGCTACGCCACGGCACGGTACGGCGATCCGTAGGGCGGACTTCAGTCCGCCATCCCCAACATACCGAGCGAACCCGC
>DATIMU010000448.1:0-13721 GCA_035475015.1 Acetobacteraceae bacterium | reverse complement strand
CGTCGACGTCACCGCGAGCGCGTGGGATTGCACGATCGAGGCAGGTGCCACGCTGCGCCTGGGCCTGCGGCTGATCGACGGGTTTCGCGAGGATTGGGCGACCCGGCTCATGCAGGCCCGCGACCGAGCCGGCGGCCTACGAGACTTCCCCGATCTGATCCGGATCAGACTGCCGAAACCGGCGCTGGAGGCGCTGGCGGACGCGGATGCGATGCGCGGGCTGGGTCTGGATCGGCGGGCGGCGCTTTGGCAGGTGCGTGGGCTGCGCGACGAGGCGGACCTTCCGTTGTTCGCCGGACAGCCGATAGCGGTGCGGGAGGTGCCGCTTCCGGTGATGGGGAAAGGCGAGCATGTGATCGCCGACTACCAAGCGACCGGCCTGTCGTTGAAGGCGCACCCGATGGGTTTCCTGCGCGCGAGCCTCGCACGCGAAGGTGCGCTGAGCTGCGCCGAGGCGGTGCTGCGCCCGGAGAGGGCCCGGGTGCGGCTTGCCGGCGTGGTGCTGGTCCGCCAACGCCCGGGCAACGGCAACGTCGTGTTCTGCACCATCGAGGACGAGACCGGAACGGCCAACATCGTGGTCTGGGCCAGCCTCGCCGAGCGGTTCCGCCGGGCGGTTGTCGGCAGCTCCCTGCTGCTGGTGGAGGGCCAGGTACAGCGAGTGGAAGTAGTGGGCGCCGAGGTGCCGATCGTACATGTCGTGGCCGAACGGCTGGAAGACTACAGCTTCTTGATGACGGGGCTCACTGATGCAGCCATCGGCGAGGCGCCGCGCGCCCGCACCTCCGGCCATCCGCGACATACGAAAGTGTTTCCCCGCTCACGGGACTTCCAATGACCTGACGCAACCTGTGACGTGGCTCACACATATGCGAGCCACCGGTGAGCTAGGGATTGATCAAGAATACATCGGGGGACGAAATCAATGGCCATCTCGCTCGCCCAGTCCGACCTGCGTACCCACTATATCCGTGATCCGTTCGCGATCGAGACCATCGACGTGGACCAGATCGTCCAGGAGTTGACCGAAGGAAGCCCGGGCAGCACACCCAGCATCTGGGTAGGGCATACGCCCCTCACTGAATACGACCATGTGGTGCTCGCCAGCGACCGGCGGAGCGGGCATTGCCTTGGGGTCATGGGCGCGCGCGACGGAGTGACCGAGCGGGACGAGGAATTCCTATTCATCCACACCGGCTTCGTCGCCGAGCGGGCTCGCGGCAAGGGCCTCATGCGCCGCATGATCGCGCTCAACCTGCTCCGTGCGGCCGGCAACGACGCCATGCCCCGGATCATCGCCGCCCGCACCAGCAGCCGGCTGTTCTACCGCGTGCTGCACGATTTCGGCGCCCGCATCCCCGAGGTCGTCGTGTATCCCGACCTCGAGGCGGGACCGGTCAGCCTGCCGGCCGCGGGTCTCGCCCAGCGGATCGCACGCCAAGTCGCGAGGGGGACGCGCTTCGAGCCTGGAACGGGGGCACTTCGCGGCGGGTTGCTGGCGGCAGGCGGCGCGCCAATCCCGCCCATGCTCTCGCACGATCCGCGTATCGACGAGTTGTTCGGCCGCACGCTCGCTCCATCCGACCAGATCCTCGCGATGGTGGACCTCCGCGCGGCCAGCGAGGAGGCCATCCTCGATGAGGCGCGGCGCATTTATCGCCGGAACTGAGCGCCGACCGCCATTGCGAGCGGAACTGACCTGCTAACCGTCCGTTCGGGCGGAGATGAACAGCATCGTCGTGGTGACCGGCGCGACCGCCGGGGTGGGTCGCGCAACGGCACGGGAGTTCGCCAGAAGGGGCTGCCGACTGGGGCTCATGGCCAGGGGGCAGGATCAACTCGACGCCACGGCGGCAGAACTGCGCGACATGGGCGCCGAGGTATGCGCGGTCTCTGTCGATATGGCGGATGCGGACGCGGTGGAACGCGCGGCGGAGCGGGTCGAGCAGGCGCTCGGCCCCATCGACATCTGGGTAAACAACGCGATGGCGACAGTGTTCGCGCCGGTCCGCGAGACCTCGCCCGCGGAGTTCCGCCGCGCCACCGAGGCGACCTATCTCGGCGCGGTCAACGGCACGATGGCGGCACTCAAGCGGATGGCGGCGCGCAACCGTGGCACCATCGTGCAGGTCGGCTCGGCGCTGAGCTACCGCGCGATCCCGCTGCAGGCCGCGTATTGCGGCGCCAAATACGCTATTCGCGGCTTCACCGACAGCCTGCGCTGCGAGCTGATCCACGACCGACTCAAGGTCCATCTCACGATGGTGCATCTACCCGCGGTCAACACGCCGCAATTCGACTGGGCGCGCAACCACATGACCAAGCGCGCGCAGCCGGTGCCGCCGATCTTCCAGCCGGAGGTGCCGGCACGCGCCATCGCGTTCGCGGCGACCCATCGACGGCGCGAGATATGGCTTGGCTGGCCGACGGTAAAGGCGATTTTGGCAAACAAGGTCGCCCCGGGATTGCTTGATCGTTATCTGGCGCGCAAGGGCTACGACACGCAGCTCGGGCCCGAGCCGCACGATCCGTCCGAGCCGGGCAATCTGTTCGAACCGCTGCCCGGCGATCCGGGCGCGCATGGCCGCTTCGATGCGCAGTCGCGCGACACCAGCTCCGAGCTGTTCACCAGCCGGCACCGCGACGCGTTCGCCGGAGGTCTTCTGATGCTCGGCGCCCTCGCCCTGGGCGCGATGGTCCGGCGCGGCGTAGCACGTCGTTGTTGAGGTTCTTGGCGCAGCAGCGCAGGATCACGACTCGTCAGCCCCACGGAGCAGCGGCGTGGTCGACACGGTCCTGCGGTGGCTTCTCAGGCGCAATGCGCGGCGGGGCGTCCCCGTCGCGCTCGCCGCTGTGGCGCTGGCTGCCGCGATCCGATTCATGCTGCATGGCTTCGCGCTCGGCGCGGCGTTCACCCCATTCCATCCCGCCGTCATCGTCACCGCCTTCGTCGGCGGCTGGGCTTCGGCGTGCCTCGCGGCAACGCTCTCGATCGTGGTGGCGGTTTTCTTTTGGGTGCCGCCTGGCTTCACCTTCCAACCCGGATATGGCGGCGTCATCCTGATCGCCATGTTCGTGGTGGGTGCGGCGATCGAGATCGCGCTGGTCGAGATGGCGGGGATCGCAGCGCACCGACTGCAGACGCGCCAGCGTGAGATGGAGCGGCTGCTAGAGCGCAACGAGGCGCTGCTGGAGGAGCGCGCGGTGATGTTCCGCGAGCTGCGCCACCGGGTAGCCAACATGATGCAGTTCGTCGCCAGTATGATGACGCTGCAGGCCCGCCGGCTGCAAGACCAGGGCGGCAAATTGGCACTGCAGGAGGGCGCGCGGCGGCTCCTGATGATGGCCCAGATCCACCGGCGGCTGCACGACAGCGAGGCGGTACGGATGGGGTTCGGGCCGATGGCGCGCGACGTCCTGGGGGGATTGCTGCAAGCCGCCGACTGCGGACGCATTCGGCTCGATGTGGATGCCGATGCGCGCGAGTTGCCGCTGGAGACCGTGTCGATCCTGGTGATGATCGCGGCGGAGGCGGCGACCAATGCGATCAAGCACGTGTTTGCCGAGGGCGGCGGCAGCATCCTCGCGGTGCGGCTCACGCCGCAGGAGGGCGAACTCATGGCGCTGACGATCGCCGACGACGGGCCGGAACCGCCAGAGGAGTCCGAGGCGGACAAGGAGCCCAGTCTCGGCCAGACCATCATGCAGTCGCTCGCCCGCCAGATCGGCGGCCGGATGCGTACCGAGCGGAATGGCGGCACCACGATCGCCGTGACTTTTCCGCTCTCTGGCTCCGAATTTCCGGAGGTCTAATCCTCCATCGTGTTGCCGTCCTCATCCCGCCCGCGCATGTAAGCGTCGATGTCGCGACGCAGGCCCGGCTTGTTGCCGGCCAGCTCGAACACACCCCAGATGTTGCGCTTGAGGTCGGTGAAGGGGTCGAAACGGTGGCGGACGAGCACCTGCCACCGGTCAACATAGCGCCGACGGGTTTTCGCGCCGTGCCAGGAATGCTCGATGGTACCGGGGATGCAGCCGATATTGCCGGCGATGTGCGCCGTCGCGCGCGCCTGCCATTGCGCGATGGGGCGCACGTAGCCCGGCTCGATGCCGCCCGGCAGGCTCTGCTCCATCTTGCCGGCGAGCGCCAGCGCCATGTGGTGATCGGCCGCGCCGAGTGCCGCGGTCTCGATCAATCCGCCGAGATGCTCGAGCGCGCCGCGGGTCGCTGCCCATGCGTATCCGGGATGGGCGAAGCGATACGGACCCGGCCCGACTGGCTGCTGGTCCATCCACTGCTTGCAGAAACTGCGATGTGCCTGCAGGTGCTCATCGCGCGGCCCGAGATCGTAGCAATCGGTCCAGGGCTGCACGACGTCGTATTGCTGCAGGGCGTGCACCGTGTCGGCCGCCCAATTCGCACGGCGGAAGGCGATGTCGGCATCGATCCAGGCGACGTATTTCCAGTCCTGCGGCAAGCGGGAGATGCCGATGTTGAGCAGATTCTCCTTGGTCCAGACGAGCGAGCGGGCACGCACCCCTACGTGATTGACGCGCGGATTACTGGCCAACTCGAATGGCCGGTCGCCGTAGGCGCACTCGACTGTCGTGAGATGGACACCGGATTCGAGCATGTGCTCCTCGAACTCCCGGTAGAGCCGGATGCGACTCTCCCACCGGATCGGATTCGCAATCGCGGTGACGACGTGCAGCAGATCGGCGCGCATGGTGGGCCTTTCGGGGTCGGACGGTGATGGCGGGCGGATCGCGAAGCGACGGCTCGATCTAACGGCGCGCGTCGGCCCAGCGATCGAGGTCGGGTAACGAAGGACAGACCAAGGCCACGACGGCGATCCGCGCGTGCGGTCCGAGATCGCCAATCGCGAGAACCGTTGCGGCGCAGCGCGCCAGGGGATGCAATTCGGAGGCGCGCTCGGTCTCCGGATCGGCAGATTTGTGGATCAGCAAAGGCAGCCCGATAGCAGCCACGAAGGCGACCGCGGTGAGCCGCAAATGCAGCTTGTCGCGGTGCCGGTTCATCGGTGAGGCGCCCCGGTGAGATTACTCCAGCCGTAGGCGACCAGCGCCAGCAGCGCTGCGGTGAGCAGGGTTTTCCAGAACGCCCAATCCTCGCGGCTGACGAATTTCTTCGTCGTCTCCTCGAGACTGGCGCGGAACATCTCGGCCTGCGCCGTCATGCCCGCCGTGAACCGGTCGGACATGGCGCGGAAGCTCGCGTCGAGTTCGGCATCGCGGTTCGCGAGCTTGTCGACCGCCACGACGACCTGGCGCATCTGCTCTTCCAGTCGAGCAAGGCGGTCCACCACCTCGTCGGCGACAGCGACGAGCCCGGCGTTGGGCGACACGTTGGGCCGCATTCTCGGTCCTCTCGAAAAGGTCACAGCGCGAAGCCCACGGCGCCCGGCGCGGTCAGCATGGGCAGGCCAGGACCGATCAGCACCGGCCGGTGCCACACGGCGGGCGCCACGGTGAGGGGGGACGTCGTCAGGACCAGCTGCCGCCCCGTCGCGAGACCATCCGCGTCCGTGTCGCCGTCGTAGATACCGGCGGCGATCGCGGCGCTGCTGTCCCACGGCAGGCGGTACCAGACATCGAGCGCCTGCGTGTCCGCCGGCGCGGCGGCGAGCGTGATCGCGACCGCTCCCGGCTGCGACAGGTCCACCGCCGCGATCGAGAGCGCGCCGCTGGTCTGCCCGGCGGGGAACACCTGGAATTGCGTCGCGGCGCCGCCGCCTGACGCGGCCAGCGGCACTGCCGGCAGGACCGAGAGCACGATCCGCGCCGAGCCCGGAGCGCGCGTGGCGCCGACCAGACGTGGCCCGGAATCTCCCGCCGAGTTGCCGCCGATGCCGGCCACGAAGGCGCGGTAGAAATGGTCCGCGAAGACGATGTTGCCGCGTTGGCTCGGATGGATGCCGTCGACGACCAACGCTACGTCCAAGCCGGCGACGTAGCTCGCGAGCGGATCGAGACCGAGATATTGCATGTGCGCGCCCCGGATCGTCGTGACCGCTCCCGCATCGTACTTCACGGCGGCGGCGGAGCCGGTCGCGGGGATGGAGCAGAGGATGCGGCGGAACGGTCCCGTATAGGCGCTTGCCAGGCTGCCGATGACCTGCTGCAGCGCCGCCAGATACGCAGCGCCATTCGCCCCCGCCTTGGCGTCCTGATGTCCCTGGCACCAGACGAACGCGGAAAACTTTCCGCCCGCCGCCGTCAGGATGGCCCGCAGCGCGGTGTCGTTCGGCTGCCCAGGTTGCCAGGTGGCGATCGTCGTGCCGTTGACCGCGTAGCCCACGAGTGCCGCATTCACCCCGGTCGCGGCGACGACGCGACGCAAGAACTCGGCGGCGAAGCTCGATCGGTACGTGCCGCCATCCGCTGGGATCGCCCAGGTCGGCAGCGTCGTGTTGCCGTTCCAGGCGGCGAAGGCGGCGCCATAGGCGCTCGGCACCACGCCGAGGTTGGCCAGCGTGGTTGTGTCGCCCGACGCGTTGGTATCCCAGAAATCAGTCGCGAGCGATTGGCCCGCGGCGGCGATCACCTCGCCCACACCGATCCGGTTCGTCGTGCTGACGACGCTCGCGGGATCGCCGTTGGCGCGCAGGTCCAGCAGGTACCAGGCGGCATTGGCGGGCAGGACGAGGGTGATCGTCTGGGCGCCTGCCGCGAGGTTCGATCCCGCGGTGAACCAAGGCACCAGCACGGTGCCCGGATTCTCCGCGTCACGCAGCTGCCCCTCCAGCAGCGTGACGGGCGCGCTCGGCGAGAGGGTGAGCGCGACCGCGCCCGTCCCCTTGCCGAACGCGCCGCCGGTCCGCGTATCGCGCTGATAGACGCGATACGTCGCCGGCTGGGTGAGCGTCAGGCTGCCGCTATAGGACACCGATCAGCTTCCCCATTTGGTGGTTGCGTAGCTGCCGAGATTGGCGAGCTTCGTCGCATCGGTCAGATACGTGTTCCAGACATTCACTTCGAAGATGACGCCGTCTAAGAAGAACGGCGTGCTGCCGAAGGGCTGCTTGCCGAGCAGGAAGGTGTCCCACGCCGCCAAGCCGCTGCCGCTGTAGGGTGAAACGGTCGTCCCGGTTACTTCGGCCTTGCCGTTGACAACCATACGGATCTGGTTGGTGGTCGGATCGAAGCGCGCGATGACCTTGAGCAGCGTGTTCTTCGCCGCCGCTCCGAATGTCGTGTCGTTCGCCGAGCCAGACGTGGCGGAGGCTCGTCCCGCCTGCACCTTCGGAGAGGTGCCGATACTCGAGGCGTTGACGGTGAAGGCGTTGGTCGTACCCGTCGTCGAGCCGTTGGTGATGCTGGCGGCGACGTACGGCGTGCCGCTGTTCGCGTCGCTGGTGATCTTGAATACCAGCAGCGCGGTCAGCGGTCCGCTCTGCAGGCCTCCGACCCAGCCACTCGAAACCTGCTGGAGGAACTGCGAGGCGGATTTGGCGAAGGCAAGGCCGTTGCGGCCGTTCGCCGCTGCAATCGCCAGGGTTGGCGCGCTGCCGGCCTGGCCGAGATCGAAGCCGTTGCCCGACGTATCGCGCATTCCTCTCACGGTGCCGCCGCCGGTCGCCTGCAAGGTGGTGAAGGCAGCGTCGGCGTAGAGCGATTGCGCGTTGCTCGCGTCGAACATCACGACCGGGCTGGGAACGCCGACCGACAGGAGCGAACTGTCGGCCGCGGGGCCCGTGGACGTGATGGTGACGGCCTGAGAGGCGAGCTGCGTGCCCGTGCCGGCCGCCGACGTATCGTAGATAGCCAGCAAATAACCGCCCGCGCCCGGTGCCGTGATGGTGGCCGTGCCACCGCTCGCGGCCAAACGTGCGCTCACCTCGGTCGTGCCCTGCATCCAGACCAGGTAGACGGTGGCGATGCCGGTCAAAGCGAAGGTGACCGTGACGGCGGAACCGGCCGAGCCCGAGGGGCTGTTGGTGATCGCGGCGGCGTAGACGCTGAAAGTGCCGCTGCTGCTACCCTGGCTGCCCGTCGTGTGATCGCGCACCAGGAGCGTATAGCCGGCGCCAGCCGCCACGCCGCCGGCCGGGATCGAGAACGAGAACGCCCCACCCGCAATGCTCGGCGTGCTCGCCGCGTGCCACGTCGCACCACCGTCGGTGCTCCAGTCGAGCGCGGTCGGCGTGCCGTTGCCATACGCGCCGGTGACGGAGATCGCGTTTGCCAGTGGCGTGTTGGCTGGGGTGGCGACGCCGATCGCCTGCGCGGCGATCGTCACGTTGGCCTTTGCGTCGAGCAGGGTGGCGCCGGTGGCGCTGTCGTAGAGACGCAGCGTGTAGGTGCCCGCTGCTGGCGCGGTAATCGCGGCGGAGCTGCCGGTAACGGCGATGCGGCTGCCCACGTCGCTCGATCCGTTCCACCACGAGACGTAGGCCGTGGTGATGCCGGCCAGGGCGAACGGCACCGTAGCCGTCTGGTTGGCGACGAATGCGGGCAGCGTGCCGAGCGTGCCGCTCTCGACGTTGAACGTGCCCGAGGTGGCGCCGACCACCGCCGGGATCGCGGTATCGCGCACCCGCAGCGTGTACGGACCGCCGGCGGCGATTGCGCCAGCCTGGATGGTGAAGGAGAAATTGCCCGCGGCAATCGTCGGCGAGGCGGCGATTGTATAGGTCGTGCCGTCGACGCTCCAGGCGAGCCCGGCCGGCGTCCCGTTGGTATAGCTGCCCGACACGGCGATCGCCGTGCTCGCCAGGACGGTGCTGACGGCATTGACCGTGATCGTCTCGGACGGCGGCGCCCCGACCGGGACGCTGGCGATGGCGGCCAGCTTGTTGCCCGTTCCGGTGATTGCGGAGTCCCACAATGCGAGGGCGTAGCTGCCGGCGCTGGACGGTGCAACGATGGCGCCGGACGTGCCGGTTACCGCCACACGAGCGCCGATTTCCGTCGCCCCGTTCATCCACACGAGGTAGCCGGTGGTCAGACCGGCGAGGGTGAAGCCGATGGTGGTGGACTGGCCGCCGGTGACGCCGGTGGGCGTCACGAGCGTGGCTGCCTCGACGTTGAAACTGTTCGACTGGCGCGGCGCATTCGCGCCGTCCGAGACCATGATCGTCTGCCCGGCCTGCGCCGCCATGCCCGGATGCAGGAACGAGAAAGCGGTGGCGGACACGGTCGCGCCCGCGGGCAGCGGGTTCCAGGTGCCGCCGCCGTTATCGGAGTATTGCAGCGTCGGTGCCGTGCCGTAGTTGAGCAGCGAGCCGGAGACGCCGAAGCTCGCGTTGGCCGGAACGTTGGCGATCACGCCGATGGCGATGGTCGGGACCGAGCCGCTGCTCGGGGTCTGCGCGTAGACGCCCTGGGCGCTGTTCGAGTTGCGGACCGCAAGAACTGCCGCGGATTGCCCCGGCGACAGGCTGGCCAGACCCGTGCACGTGATGCCGCTGCCAAACGTCACGGTGCCGGCAGCCGAGGTGTTCATCACCACGCACTCGAAGCCGTCGCCGCAATCGCCGAACTGCGCGACGGATACGGTGCCCCCATTCGGCAGCGTGACGGTGGCACGGTTGTGGCGCGAGAGCGTGAGCGCGACGGCGGCGAGTTCCTCCACCCGCCGTCGTGCGTAGCCGGGGAGCTTGGTGTTGATGTAGTCGGCGACCTTCTGCAACGTGCCGACCATCATCGTCGCGCTGCCCTGGCCCAACCAGAAGCTGTCGCCATCGCTGAGCGCAGCCGCGGCCGGATTGGCGGCATCCGTAATCAGCCGGCCATTGAGGAAATTCGCATAGCTGATCGCGCGATCGGCGCCTCCCTGGCTTATGCCGACGAGATCGGAGGCGCCCACGCTGGTCGCGAGCGGCGCCCCGGTGATGGAGGTCGACGAGCCGGCGGCCCCTGCGGGACCCTGGGGTCCGACAGGACCGGCAGCACCTGTGGGGCCCGCCGATCCGGTCGCGCCAGCGGGGCCAGTCGGGCCAGTGAGACCGATTGGCCCTTGAATGCCAACGGGGCCGGTCGCGCCGGCGGGGCCGACCGGACCCTGGATGCCAGCCGGACCGACGGGGCCGGGGGGGCCGGCGGCCCCCGTCAGCCCGGCCGGGCCGGTGGGTCCGGTTGATCCGATGGGACCGGCCGGGCCGATCGGGCCCTGCGGCCCAATGGAGCCCGAAGGGCCGGTCGCGCCTGGAGGTCCCGCGGGACCGATCAGTCCTATCGGGCCGGCCGGACCGGCGGGACCTTGCGGGCCGACGGGACCGTCGGCACCCGTATCGCCCGCCGGCCCTGCCGGACCCATCGGGCCGCTCGGACCGAAGGAACCGGTCAGCCCGACGGGACCGGCGGGGCCAGCCGGACCGACCGGGCCCTGCTCGCCAGCGGGGCCCTGAGGGCCGGATGGGCCCACGGCGTCACCGCTCACCGCGATCGTGCCGGCCGGATCGATGGACACATTGGTGCCCGCCGAGAACAGCCCCCGCAGCATCGTAAGCGGCATCCGGCGAGGCGTGCCGGCGCTGTTCAGCACCACTTCGTCGGTAGGCTGCAGGGCGGTCTGCGGCGGGAAGGTGGCATGGTCGAAGCCCGTCGCCGCGACCGCGCCATTGGTCAACGCCAGACCGGTGCCGACCGCGACCTGCTCCGGGCCGCCGGGGCCGACGCTGACCCGGCCGAGCAGCGTGCCGGTCGCGGTGATGATCGCGGGCTGAGTTCCGGCCAGCAGCTCGCCCACGGTCGCTCCGCGGGTGACACCATCCTGGCTGAGGGGGAGTTCGTCGGCCGCGGTGATCTGGCCCGCCGCGGGAAGCTGCGGAATCGTCGGCATGTGTCGGTTCCTAATCGCGGTGTCGACTGGAGCAGTCGCTTGGACTGGCGGAGGACTAGGCCTGGACGGCCGTACCGCTGAGGACGGAGATCCATCGCCCCGAATTGTCGGCGAACAACTCGACGCCGGTTCCCGCGCCGGCCGCCTCGCCGACCTTTCGACCATTGCTGGCATATGCCTTGGCGCCGGCGACCGGGGCGGCGGGTAGCGCCGCTACGGTAAAGCTCGGCAAGATCGGCGGCGCGCTGAAATGGACCGGGCCGCTCAGGAGGACGGAACCCGTGGTGTTGTCGTATGCGATCGTGCGGGTGCCGTCCGTGCTCAGCGCGATCCGCTGCCCGTCAGCGAGCCACACCGCGTTGCCGCCGGCATTCTGCACCGCTCCGCGTGCGTCGAATGCCGATTGTCCTGACTGCACCGTCGCGGTCGAGGTAAAGGCGCCCGACGAGGAGAAGCCGCCTGGTGCGTTGTAGCGGCTCTGCAAGTCGATCCATCCCAGTACACCGCCGTTGTACAGGAACTCGAGCCCGGGACGGCTGGGGTTGTAGTGCACCGCCCATTTGCCGTCGGTGCTGAAGGCCACCGTCTGGCGGTCGGCCAGCCAAACCGCATTGGCGCCCGACCGTTGCGTCGCGTTGCGTGCGTCGATGATCGCCTGGCTGAACGTGACGTTGACTTGCATTCCGCGCTTGATCGACGCGCCAGTCGTACGGGTCGATCCATTGCCGGGCCAGACGCCGATGACGTTGCCGATTTCGACATCCGTGCCCGTCGCCGCGTTCTTGCCGACCACGGCGGAAATGAAGCAGCGAGTGTCCGCGTCGTCGAGATTGTTGCCGACCCAATCAAGTTCCAGCGTCTGGCCGAAGCCGGATTGCGACGAGGGAAGGTCGACCTGCTCGTGATACTCGATCACGCCGCCCCAAAGATTGGCGCCGTTCACGACCCCGACCACCGGCTTGCCCGCGGCACCATCGGCGGGCGCGATCGATGTGCTGAGCGTCAGGGTGCCAGGGCCGCCGGTGGCCCCCGGCGTGTCCGGCGTGCAGGCGGTGACGCTGTAGGGATTGCCGTTGATCAGTACCGGCAGCGGGTGGGTCGGCGAAAGCGGATAGCCGACCCCGGCCGTGTAACCGGTGAAGCAGTTGGTCACGTCTGCCACGCGCACGCTGGTGCCCGTCGCGGCGGCAGTGATTGTCGAACGCGGAACCGGAACCGCGCTGCGCACGGTCTGCAGATAACCGGCGACGTGGCCGGTGGCGCCCCCGTTGCCGCCGCCCGAGCTCGACGTGAGGCTGCTGAGAAATCCCCAGATGCCGTCGGCTGGCGTGCTCGATACCGAGGTGCCGACGAACATGTTGTTGATGACGTGCCCAGTGCCGCCGGCGTGGTTCACCAGGTAGAAGGATTGCAGGACGCTCTGATCCGTGGTGGCCGAGCCAACCTTGTTGAACAGCGCGGTCTGCGGACCAGAGGTACTGAGAACGGTGTGCTGGAAATCCGAGTTGCCGACATAGAGCGAGCCGTTCTGCACCTTGTTCTGGCCGGCGCCGGATACGGTCAACGTACCGGACAACGTGCCACCAGACGTGCTCAATCGTGCGCCAGCCTGGGCATCGACATACTGCTTGGTGGCTGCGTGCAGCGTCTGCGTAGGGTCGGCGGCCAGGGTCAACGCCCCGGTCATCGTCCCACCCGACGCGCTCAGCCGCGCACCGACTTGCGCGTCGACGTACTGCTTCGTCGCCGCGTGCAACGGCTGCACCGGATCGGCGGACAGCGCCAGCGCGCCGGTCATGGCATCGCCGGTACGCTGCACGCGGCCATCCACGTACTGCTTCGTCGCGGCATGGAGCGGTTGCGCCGGGTCCGACGCCAGTATCAGCACGCCGGTCATGGCATCCCCGCTGCGCTGCACGCGGCCGTCAACATACTGCTTGGTGGCGGCATGGAGCGGTTGCGCCGGGTCCGACGGCAGCGTCAGGGCGCCCGTCATGGCATCTCCCGTGCGCTGCACGCGGCCGTCCACGTACTGCTTGGTGGCCGCCTGCAGCGGCTGGGCAGGATCGGCGGGCAGCGTCAGAGCGCCGTTGAGCGTGCCGCCGCTCTTGGGCAGCATGGCGCTCGCCTGTCCATCCACGTAGAGCTTGGTCGCCGCTTGCAACGGCTGAGTGGGGTTCGACGGCAGCGTCAGCGGGCCGGTAAGCGTGCCACCGGTCTTGGCGACATTGCCGGCGGAGACGGCGTCGACATACTGCTTGGTCGCGGCCTGCAGTGGCTGGGCAGGATCGGCGGCGAGCGCCAGAGGGCCAGTCATCACCGCACCGCTCGTCAGGGCCGTGCTGGCGGCGAAATCCGCGAGCTTCAGCGTCGCTTGCGAGGCCGTCGGCTTGACCAGCATCTTCGAGGCGTCGACGTTCGCGACAGCCGAAAGGCCGCTCATGAACTGGGCGTAGGAAACCGCCGCATTGGAGCCGTTCTGCCCGACCGGGACGACGTCGGTCGTCATAGGCACCGTCCCGGAGGGCAGCGTGCCCACGACGAAGGGGGTGGCAATCGCGGACAGGGTGCCGCCGGCCAGAGTGAGGTTGGCACCGACCGCGATCGGAGCCGGACCGCCGATAGTGCCGGCTGGATTGCCTAGAAGGGTGCCCGACGCCGCGGCAATCTCGGGCTGCAGCCCGGCGATCAGCTGCGCGCGGGTGACTTTGCGCGATACGCCGTTCTGGCTGATCATCAGCTCGTCGGTGTCGGCGGCCGCGGCGGCCGGCGCCAGCTGGTCGATGGTCGGCATTGATCTGTCAAGCTCCGAGGAGGATGGGGCGGCCGATGCGATCGACGGCGATCCGGCGGGTCGTGTCCCCGCCAGTCAGAGGTGCCGTCAGAGGATCAGCACCGGATTGCCGTTCTGATCGGT
>DATIMU010000447.1:0-6078 GCA_035475015.1 Acetobacteraceae bacterium | reverse complement strand
TCATCGACGGCGACACCGATCGCGTCGCGTTCGGCATGGGCTCCAACGGCTCGCGCTCGATGGTGACGGGCGGCTCGGCGCTGACCATGGCGGCGGACCGGGTGATCGAGCGCGGCAAGAAGATCGCGGCGCATCTGCTTGAGGCGGCGGTCGAGGATATCGGCTTCGAGAACGCGGCGTTCAGCGTGCTCGGCACCGATCGCAAGGTGACGCTCAAGCAGGTGGCGGCGGCCGCGTTCCTGCCGGCCCGGCTGCCGCCGGGGATGGAGCCGGGATTCTACGAGCACGCGACCTATGTGCCAAAACGGGAAACATTTCCGAATGGCTGCCACGTCGCCGAGGTGGAGATCGATCCCGATACTGGCACGGTGCAGCTCGTCGCCTACCTCGTCGTGGACGACGTGGGCACCGTTATCAACCCGCTGACCCTCGCGGGACAGATCCACGGCGGCGTGGCGCAGGGCGTCGGGCAGATCCTCATGGAGCAGGTCGTGTACGACCAGCAATCCGGCCAGCTGCTGACCGCGAGCTTCATGGACTACGCCATGCCGCGCGCCGACACGATGTGCCAGATGAAGATCGTCAGCAATCCGATCCCGACCGAGAACAACCTGCTGGGTGCCAAGGGCGCCGGCGAGGCCGGCTGCGTCGGCGCGCTGCCCTCCGTGATGCTCGCGGTGATGCACGCGCTCGAACCGCTCGGAGTGCGCGAGCTCGACATGCCGGCGACCAGCGAGCGCGTGTGGCGCGCGATCCAGGCAGCCAAGTCCAAGGAGGGCCGCGATGCTCAAGCGCACTGACGCTTGCCCGTCCCTGCGGGCGGGGGCGCAATATCGCGAGGCGCTGCGCGACGGGCGGCGCATCTGGGTCGTCGGCGAGGGGCTGATCGACGACGTGACCACGCATCCCGCGACGCGCGCGATGGTCGAGGAATACGTCGCCTGGTACGATCGGCATTTCGATCCGGCGTGGCAGGACGTGGTACTCACGCCGGCCGACGCGCAGGGCGCGCGGATGCCGGTCGGCTACGTGGTGCCGCGCAGCGCCGAGGATTTGCGCATGATGGGGCGGTGCTTCTCCGCGACCACCTTCCTCAGCGCCGGCAACATCACCCACACGCCGGCTTATGGCCACATGATCGCGCTTGGCGTGCTGCACGCCGTCGGCTTGTGCAACGCCTCGCCGCAGCAGGTCGCGAATGCCGAGGCGTATCGCGCCGAGATCGCGCGCACCGGGCGCTTCCTTACGTTCGCGGCCGGTGCGGCGACCATTGGCTATCGCCTGCGCCCGGACCCGGCCGAACGCGCGGCGTTGCGCATCGTGCAGGAGACCGATTCGGGCGTGGTGGTGCGCGGCAAAATCGGGATGCACACCAGCCCGGCTTTCGCAGAGGATGTCTATATCGGCGCCAATTGCGGCACCGACATCGACGGCCACCGCGCGACCTTCGTGGTCGCGGTGAATTCGCCGGGTGTCACGGTGATCTGTCGCAAGATGGCGGCGCGCGACCCCGATCCGTTCGCGTCACCGCTGAGCAATCGCTACGACGAGCTCGACGGCCAGATGTGGCTCGACGACGTGTTCATCCCGTGGGAGCGCGTGCGCCTCACCGAGCCATCGGCCGAGCCGGTGGCGCGCTGGCTGTTCTGGCACCAGCTCTATTGCTGGCTGTCGAAGGCGGAGTTCACGCTCGGCCTTGCGTTCGCCTGCACCCAGGCGATGGGGTTGGCGTCGCATGATCCAACGATCGAATATCTGGTCGACCTCATCGCCGACGTGCAGACGGTGCGCAGCTGCCAGCTCGCCACCGAGCTCGACCCCGAATTCACGCCGGAAGGATTCGCCGCACCCAATCACGCGCATCTCTCGGCGGCCAGCCTGGCGATGCTGCGGGCGCGGCCGCGCATGGGCGAGATTTTGCGCATCCTGCCCGGTTCCTCGCTGGTGGTCGCACCGACGGCGCGCGAGCTCGCCGATCCGGCGCTCGCGGCGGGGCTCGAGGAATCATTCTCGGGCGGCGGCTACACGGCGCGGCAGCGCGCGGCACTGCTCAACATGGCGTGGGATCATGTCGGCTCGGCGCTCGACCATCGCGAGTCGGTCTACGAGCTGCACGCCAACGGCGGCGCGATGGCGTGGCGCAACCGCTTGCGGCGAAGCTACAACCGCTACAACGAGCTGGCCAACGCGGTGCTGCGCCAGCTCGACATGGAGATGCCGGAAGTCGATCTCTCGGCGATCCGCAACGCGCCGATGGCTGCCCGTCGGCCGGTGACGCCGCCCACGCCTGCGAGCAAGGCATGATGGTCGAGAGTGAGCGCATACCTTGACGCCGCGCTGATCCCGGTCGGCCAGGCGCTGCTCAGCGGCGTGCTGGTCGGCGGCGTCTATGGCCTGATGTCGATCGGCTTCAGCCTCGCCTTCGGCGTGATGCGCATCGTCAATTTCGCGCATGGCGACCTGGTGATGTACGGCATGTATGTCGGCGTCGTCGCCTCGACCGCGTTCGGCGTCGATCCGCTCTATGCCATCCCGGTGAGTTTCATCCTGATGGCGCTGCTCGGCGCGGCGCAATATCAGCTCGTGTTCAAGCGCTTCGTCGGCGCCGCCACCTTGCAGCAGCTGCTGGCGGCGATCGGGCTCGGGCTCGTGCTGCAGATGCTGGCACAGGTGGTGTTCGGCGCCGACGCACGTTCTGCGCCGTCGATGTTCGGTGGCCAGTTCGTGCTGCTCGGGCCGCTGTTTGCCTCGGCCGCGCAGATCGTCGCGTTCATCGTCGCGGTGATCTGCACGATCGCGGTCGAGGCGTTGCTGCTCGGCACGCGCTGGGGCAAATCGGTGCGCGCCGTCGCCGACGACATCGAGGCGGCCGAACTGGTCGGCCTGAGCGCGCAGACCATCAACATCACCGCCTTCGCGCTCGCCTGCGGGCTCGCCGGGATCGCGGGAACCATCATGGTGACGTACTATCCGGTCGACCCGTCGAAGGGGCTTTCCCTCATGCCGATCGCCATCATCGCGACGACGATCGGCGGCTTGGGCAGCATCCGCGGCTCGTTCTTCGGCGGGCTGTTCTGCGGCGTGGTCCAGCAGCTCACCGCGATGCTGTGGAACTCGGCGCTGCAGGACGTGCCGCTCTACGTGCTGCTGCTGGTGTTCATCGCCTACAAGCCGACCGGCATGTTCGGCTTCCGGACCGAGTAGCGATGAACCGGCGGGCGCGACATCCGGGCCGGCTCGCGTTCGCGCTCCTCTCAGTGGCAGCCGTCGCGATCTTGCCGATGCTGCCCTTCGTCAACAACTACGTCCTCGCCGCGCTCGTGCGGGCGCTGATCTTCATCAGTCTCGGGCAGGCATGGAACATCGTCGCCGGCATCGGCGGTTTGCTGTCGCTGGGCCACGGCGTGTTCCTCGGTCTAGGCGGCTATGTCACCGGGCTGCTGTTCAACCTGCTCGGATTGCCGCCGTGGCTCGGGGTGTGGATCGGCGTGCTGGTCTCGCTCGCGGTCGCGTTGGTGATGGGCGGGATGACGTTGCGGATGCGCGGCATCTTCTTCGCGCTCGCGACGGTCGCGGTGTCGCTCGCGTTCGATCAGCTGGCGCGTCACTACGTCGACCTGACCGGCGGCGACAACGGGTTGGCGCTGACCTTCATGGGCGACTCGCTGTGGGCGATGCAGTCGCGCTCGCCGGCGCCGTTCGTCTATGCCGGGCTGGTGTTCGTGGCCGCCTATTACGCGATTACGCGCTGGGTTCTCGCCAGTCAGCTCGGGCTCGACATGCGCGCGGTCCGCGACGACGAGATCGCCGCCGCCGCGTCGGGCGTGCCGGTGTTCCGCACCAAGATGCTGGGCTTCCTGGTCAGCGCGGCGATGACGGCGCTGGCGGGCGGGTTGTACATGCAGTTCTACCAGGCGATCGACCCGGAATCCGCATTCGGGCTGGGCCAGGCGATCCAGCTGCAATTGCCGGCGCTGATCGGCGTCCTCGGCACCGCGGCCGGGCCGATCCTCGGCGGCGCGCTGATGATCGTGCTGTCCGAGATCACCAACTGGGGGGCGGCCAGGCTCGGCTTCGTCGGCGTCGATCTTCTGGTCTACGGACTGGTGCTGCTGCTCGTCGTGCTGTGGGCGCCGAAGGGCATCGTCGGCGCGTTGAGCAAGCGGGGAAAACGGCAGTGAGCGATCTCGTGCCGGCGCTGGAGGTGAGAAAAATCGGCCGCCGGTTCGGCGGGCTGGTGGCGTTGCGCGACGTGTCGTTCAAGGTAATGCCGGGGGAGGTGATCGGCCTCATCGGTCCCAACGGCGCAGGCAAGTCGACGCTGTTCGAGATAGTCAGCGGCAATCTGCCGCCGAGCAGCGGCGCCATCTTCTATTTCGGCGACGAATGCACGCGGCTGCCGGTGCACCAGCGGCGACGCGCCGGGTTGTGCCGCACGTTCCAGAAGGTGCGTCTTTTTGAGAGCATGACGGTGCACGAGAACATCGCCGTCGCCGCCCGCCAGTCGCTCCCGCCCGATCGCGCGTGGCAAGACGAGGTGCGGTCGGTGCTCGACCGGCTGCGGCTCGGGGCGCAGGCCGATCGGCTGCCCTCGGAGATCACCCTGGCCGATCGCAAGAAGGTGGAAATCGGCCGGGCCGTCGCCGGGCATTGCCGCGTGCTGATGCTCGACGAGAGCCTGTCCGGCCTGACGCATGAGGAGGCGGAGGAACTGATCGAGGAAATCCTCGCACTCAACCGCGCGAGCGGCATCACGGTGATCGTGGTGGAGCACGTACTGTCGGTGCTGGCGGCGATGGTGAAGCGGCTGGTCGTGTTGCACAACGCGACGGTCATCGCCGACGGCGCGCCGGTGGACGTCGCGCACGATCCGGCGGTGATCGAGGCGTATCTCGGCACCAAGCGGACGGGGTTCGCGTGAGCCTGCTCGCCGTCGAGGGGCTGAGCGTCGCGTACGGCGACGTGCTGGCGGTGCGGGACGTGTCATTCGCGTTCGACGAGGGCGAGGTGTTCGTGCTGCTCGGCGCCAACGGCGCCGGCAAGACCAGCATTCTCCGGTGCATCTCCGGCATGGTGCCGGCGCGCGACGGCGGCGTGACGTCGGGCGGGCGGCGGCTGAACGGGCTGCGGCCGCACCAGGTCGCGCGAGCGGGGATCTCGCATGTCCCGGAAGGCCGGCGCATCTTTCCCAACCTGACCGTCGAGGAAAACCTCGCAGTGAGCTTCATTCGCGGTCGTGCCGGCGACAACGCAGTCGCGGCACTCGGCGGCGTGTACGAGCTGTTCCCACGATTGGCCGAGCGGCGGCGGCAGTTCGGTGGCACCTTGTCGGGCGGCGAGCAGCAGATGCTGGCGATCGGGCGCGCCATGATGAACGGGCCGAAGCTGCTGATGCTGGACGAACCCTCGCTCGGACTTTCGCCGGTGATGTCGGAGCTGGTGTTCGAGCGGTTGGCGGCGATCCGCGCGCAGGACACCACGATCCTGCTGGTCGAGCAGAACGCGACCTGCCTGGAACTCGCGACGCGGGGCGTCATCCTGCAGAACGGCCGCGTGCTGCTGTCGGGGGCTCGCGATACGTTGCAGGATTCGGAGTTCGTGCGTCGTGCGTATCTCGGGGTGTAGCGGAAGATGGCGGAATGACTTCCGCCCTACGCCGGGCCGATCGTAGGGCGGAATTCATTCCGCCGGGGGGAGGAAGCAAAAACATGTCGATGTCACGCAGGGAAAGTTTGGCCGCGCTGATGGCCGCCGCCGCGATGGTGGGCGCGCCGCGCATCGGGTGGGCGGACGAGAAGGAGATCGTGCTGGGCGCGCCCAACGCGCTGACCGGAGGCTTCGGCGAAGGCGGCCAGCGCGGCGTGTGGGGCTTTCTCATCGCCGCCGACCAGATCAATCGCCAGGGCGGCATCAAGGCGCTCGGCGGGGCCAAGCTCAGGGTGGTGGTGGCGGACACCACGACGGACAATCCGACGCAAGGTGCCAGTGTCACGCGGCGGATGCTCGATCAGGACGGCGCGGTGGTGCTGTACGGCGCGACGGCCAGCGCCATCACGCTGTCGGCGCAGGTGGAAGCGG
>DATIMU010000446.1:0-4740 GCA_035475015.1 Acetobacteraceae bacterium | reverse complement strand
CTCGACCCGCTGGTCGCCGCCGCCATCGAGCGCGGCGTGCGGGCACGTCACCAGCGGGGATGAGCGCGGTGGGGCTTTACTCCGTCATGGCCGGGCTTGACCCGGCCATCTGCCGCGACACAAGAGCCGGGTCAAGCCCGGCGATGACGAGCGGAATTGAAACATATCCGATTCCCTTGCGGCGCGAGCGGGGGTGAGCGACATCCGCCACGGCCGGGTGCGGGCGAACGGCGTCGAGCTGCACGTCGCGCGCATCGGATCGGGGCGGCCGTTGGTGCTGCTGCACGGCTGGCCGGAGTTCTGGCTGACTTGGGAGCCGGTGATGCAGCGCCTCGCCGGGCGCTTCGAGCTGATCGCGCCGGATTTGCGTGGCTTTGGCGAGAGCGAGAAACCGGACGCCGGCCCCTCGGACCAGGCTGGCGCCGAGACCCATGCGGCGGACATGCTCGCGCTGATCGAAGCACTTGGCCTGCGACGGGTGGGGATGGTGGCGCACGATGTCGGCGGCGGCGTGGTGCAGGCGATGGCGCGCCAGCGGCCGGAGCTTCTGTCCGGAATATTCCTTTTCGACACGCCGCATCCCGGCATCGGCCCGCGTTTCGCCGATCCGGGGCATCTCAAGGAAATCTGGTATCAGTCGTTCCACCAGCTCCCCTGGGCGGCGTCGCTGGTCGGCGCGTCGCGGGACAGCTGCCGGACCTATTTCGCGCATTTCCTGCGGCACTGGTCGGTGCGGCGGGATGCGTTCGACGACGTGCTCGAAGCGTGGGTCGACAATTTCATGCGGCCCGGCAATCTGCAGGGCGGCTTCAACTGGTACATCAGCGCGAACGCGGCACGGCTGGCGGTGATGCGCGGCGAGACGCCGGCATTGCCGCCGATCGCGGTGCCCACCTGCGTGCGCTGGGGTGCCGGCGATCCGGTGCTGAAGGTCGAATGGGCGGACCGGCTGGGCGAGACCTTTTCCGAGCTCGATTTCGCGCCGTTCGAGGGTGTCGGCCACTTTCCCCACCGCGAGGCACCTGACCGCGCGGCGGAGGCGATCGCGGGGTTTTTCGAGCGGGCGTGGCCCTCATAGGGGTCGGCCAGGCATTCCGACCACCGCCCGTCATGGCCGGCGAAGGCCGGCCATCCACGCCTTTCTTGGGCGGCCGTAACATCGTGGATGGTCCGCCTTCGCGGACCATGACGGTGTTGGTGTGGCCAGCGTAGCCTACCGCTTGGCCTTGCGCCGCGCGTAGCGCGCGTCGCGGGCGGCTTTCTGTTCGGCGAGGAGGGCGCGCTGGCGAGCGGCTTCCTCGGCTTTGGCGGCGGCTTCGGCGGCCACGCGGGCGGCTTCTTCCGCTTTCTTGGCGGCTTCGAGCTCGGCCTGACGCGCCGCCTCGGCCTCGCGGGCGACCTGGCGCTCGGCGGCGCGCGCTGCGCGGGCTTCCGCGATCGCCTTGCGCTCCGCCTCGCGCGCGATCACCGCCGGATCGTCCGGGCCGGGACGGGAATGGAACTTCTCCAGCATGGCCTTCTTGGCGTTGGCCGCGGCACTTAGCCGGTCGTCGAGTTTGTTGCCCTTGAAGCCGCTCATCGTGACGCTCGATCTCCTGTCGATACCAAAACTCTCGCGCGAACCCTAGCGCGCCTGGGCGCTCGCCTCGGAGCGCGTGGCGCCGACCCGGCTGGCCAGCGCCGCCGCCATGAACGGGTCGAGGTCGCCGTCCAGCACCGCGTCCGGATTGCCCTTTTCGACGCCGGTGCGCAGATCCTTCACCAGCTGATACGGCGCCAGCACGTAGCTGCGGATCTGGTGGCCCCAGCCGATGTCGGTCTTGGCGCTCTCCACCGCCGCCGAGGCCGCCTCCCGCCGCTGCAATTCCTGCTCGTAGAGCCGCGCCTTCAGCATCCCCATCGCGGTGGCGCGGTTGCGGTGCTGGCTGCGGTCGGTCTGGCAAGCGACGACGATGCCGGACGGAACGTGCGTGATGCGGATGGCGCTCTCGGTCTTGTTGACGTGCTGGCCGCCGGCGCCCGAGGCACGGAAGGTGTCGACCTTGAGGTCGGCGTCGTTGATCTCGATCTCGATGGTGTCGTCCACCACCGGATAGACCCATACGGACGCGAAACTGGTCTGCCGGCGTGCGGCGGCGTCGAACGGGCTGATGCGCACGAGCCGATGCACCCCGGCCTCGGTCTTGAGCCAGCCATAGGCGTTCGGCCCGCTCACCTGCAGGGTGGCGGACTTGATGCCGGCCTGCTCGCCCTCGCTCTGTTCAAGGAGCTGTGCCTTGTAGCCGTGCTGCTCGGCCCAGCGGAGATACATCCGCATCAGCATCTCGGCCCAGTCCTGCGCCTCGGTGCCGCCGGCGCCGGCGTTGATCTCGATGTAGCTGTCGTTGGCATCCGCCTCGCCCGACAGCAGGCTCTCGATCTCGCGGCGCTTGGCCTCGGCGGCGAGCGTTCGCAGGCTGGCGATGCCGTCGGCCACCATCGCGGCGTCGCCATCGGCCTCGGCCATGCCGATCAGCTCCAGCGTGTCGCCGACCTCGCGTTCGAGCGTCTCGACACCCTCGATCTGGCCGGCGAGCTGATTGCGCTCACGCATGAGCTTCTGCGCGGCATCGGCCTTGTCCCACAGCGCGGGGTCTTCGGCTCTGGCGTTCAGCTCGGCAAGGCGGGCTTGGGCGGCATCCCAGTCAAAGATGCCTCCTCAGCAGTGCGGTGGACTGCTTGATCTGCTCGTTGAGGGCGTCGGATTCGGCGGACATGATCGTGCTTATCAGGGGTTCGAACTGGGAGAAGCAAGGTGGCGCGGCTCAATACAGCCCGCCCATGCCGCTGTCGACCCCGCCGGCCGGGACGTTGGCGTTGCTGAGATCGTCGCTGCTCGCCGACGCCGTCCAGCCGCCGACCGGGCCGGAGGCGCCCGGCGTCTGGTCGGGCTTGAAGGCGTCGGTCCGCGAGCCGGAGCCGGTGTCCCAGCGTGCCATCGTCACGCCCGGCGGCTGGGCGAATTCGAGCACCGGATGATCCTTGAGCGCGGTCGTCATGTAGTTGCGCCAGATCGGCGCCGCGACCGTGCCGCCGGTCTCCTTGTCGCCGAGGCTGGTCGGGTTGTCGAAGCCGATCCAGACGGCGGTGACGATGTCGGGCGTGAAGCCGATGAACCAGGCGTCGTTGAAATCCTGCGTGGTGCCGGTCTTGCCGGCGATCGGCCGGTTCATGCCCTTGCCGGCCTCGTAGCCGGTGCCGTGTGCCACCACCCCCTGCATCATCGTGACGATCTGGAACACGCTCGCGGGGTCGGCGATCTCCTTGCGCGTGTCGCCCAGGGTGGGCGGGGTGGAGGCGATGTCGCAGGTCTCGCAGTCCCGCCCCGGGGCGCGCCAGACGACGTGGCCGTCGCGGTCCTGCACGCTGTCGATCAAGGTCGGCACGACCTCCCGGCCGCCCTCGGCGAGCGAGGCGTAGGCCCCGGCCATGCGCAGCACGGTGGTATCAACGGCGCCGAGTGCCGTGGGCAGCACGCGCGGCATGTTGTCGACGACGTGGAAGGCGATCGCGTTTTGCGCCACGGCCTCCATGCCGACCTTCTCGGCGACCCGCACGGTGACGAGGTTGAGCGATTTCTCCAGCGCGATGCGCAGCGGCACCGGCCCGCTGAAGTTCATCTCGTAATTGTTCGGCCGCCACTGGCCCGCCGCGCCCTGGTCGATGACGATCGGCGCGTCGAGGAATTTCTGGCTCGGCGAAATGCCCTGCTCCAGCGCCGTCAGATAGACGATCGGCTTGAACGAGCTGCCCGGCTGGCGGATCGCCTGGGTGACGCGGTTGAACTGGCTGGTCTCGTAGCTCCAGCCGCCGACCATCGCGATCACCCGCCCGGTGGTCGGGTCGAGCGAGACGAGCGCGCCCTGGACCTGCGGGATCTGGCGCAGCAGCACCCGTTCGGGCCGCGGGGTGGCGGCGGCGGTCGCGCGGGCGCCCTTGGCCGGGTGGGCCGGCGCCGGCGATTGGGCGGCGATCTCGATCATCACCAGGTCGCCGGGATGCACCACGTCGGTGATCCGGCGGGGCGTGGCGCCGGGCCGGCCGTCGCGCACCGGCCGCGCCCAGCCGAGATCGGAGAGGAACATGGCGCCGGTATGCGGCTCGGCGGCGGCGTTCGCGGCGCCAGAGGCGCGCTCCAGCCAACCGATCCGCGCCTCTCCCTCGGTGGTCTCGATCACCACGCCGAGCTTCCAGTCAGGCAGCATCCCGGGCGGGCGGGGCGCCGCGCCGAGCAGGCTGGCCCAATCAGTCTTGAGCGCGGCCGGGGCGGCGTCGAGATGCGAGACCGGGCCGCGCCAGCCGCCGAGCTTGCGGTCGTATCCCATCATGCCGTCATGCAGCGCCTTCTCGGCGGCGAGCTGCAGGGTCGGGTTCAGGCTGGTCCGCACCATCAGCCCGCCTTGCGTCGTGGTGTCCGCGCCGAAGCGGTCGATCAGGCGGCGGCGGACCTCCTCGGCGAACCAGTCGGCCCCTTGGATCGGCTCGGGGCGGCGGAACTGTGCCGGGATGATCGGCTGCGCCTTGGCCGCCGTCGCCTGGGCGGCGGTGATGACCCGATTATCCGCCATGCGGTCGAGCACCCAGTCCCGCCGCGCCTTGGCGGCGTCGGGGTAGCGGAAGGGGTTATAATTGTTGGGCGCCTTCGGCAGTGCCGCGAGAAACGCCGCCTCCTGGATGTTGAGCTCGTCGAGCGGCTTGTTG
>DATIMU010000445.1:0-6438 GCA_035475015.1 Acetobacteraceae bacterium | reverse complement strand
CTCATTGTGTGTGTCCTCGTTCTTGCGGATGGCGCGTTTCGCGTGCCGCCCAAGCCCGGATCGCGGACCCGGCGGCGGGGCTTGGAGCGAAATTATGGCGGAGTTGGGACGGGCGCAACCTTCGCGCCCGCAGCATAAGTGCCCGTGCTCAAGGACGCGTTAGCGCTCGGTGGTGGCCCACAAGCCGATCCGCTGAGCGCGTGCGCTGCTCTCCGCCTCGCGCAGGTCCTCCCGTTCAGTGCCGGCGCGCGCCCAACCAGTGGCGACCACCGCGCGATTGAGGTCGGTGCCGGCGGCGACGCACGCGCCAAGCGGCCGTCCCATGTCGTCCCGGCCGTGCAGCTCGCAGGAGATCGGTTTCCGTCGAACCAGGACAGCGAGCGCATTGGCCGCGGCGCTGCCGCAATCGGCGGTGCCTCCGCAACTCTCGCCGCGCGGCGGCGGATCGACGCCCAGCAGCCGGACCACCTGCCGATCCAGCCGCAGGGTGCCGCCGTCAATCACGGCAACCTGCGCGGGCTCGGCGGTGAGCACCCGGCCGGTGGGCGGCGGCGTGCGGCCGAACAGGTCAGTCGAAAGTCCGGCGATGGCCAGCGCGGCTGCGCCGAGCAGCCCGAGGCCCGCGAGCCCGGCGACGGCAACGATCGCGGCCCGCAGCATAGCCGGGCTGGGCCGGGCGAGGGGGGAGGAGCGGAAGATGCGGCGCGGACGCTGGAGCGGCAAGCCGGCTGATCCTGGGAGACCGTGTCAGGGCGCAGCCCTAACCCGCTCGGCAACCACTCGCAACCCGGGAATTCGAAGTGGAAGGTTCAGGCCCAGAACGGAGTTGTCTGGCGGAAGCGTTTCCAGGCGCGGGCGATCTCCTGGCGATGCGCCGCCCCTCGGCCGGCGACGAAGCCGCGCACCACGCCGACCGCGAAAGCGCGCTCCGCCCCGGTGCCGCCGAGTTCGGCCATGAGTTGTGCCGCGACCGCGCCGTCGTTGAGGATGCCGAGGCTCTCCTGCAGCGTGGTCAGCCGGCGGATGAAGCGGCGTGGTCCCTTGCCCGGCCACAACGAGGAAAATAGCTCGGCCGCGTAGCGCATCCGCTTGCCGAGCAGGCGGATTTCGTGCAGCGCCGCCGGGTCGAGGTGGTCGATCGCCTCTCCGGCACGCTGCAGCCGTTTCAGCCGTTTCGCGAGCACGGCGGCGGCGAACGCTGGCAGGGGCTGATCGAGCGCGGCCGGCTGCTCCGGGTCGGCCGCCGCCGCCCAGCTCTCCGGGATCGCCAGGGCGGCCAGCCGGATCATCAGCCGGCGGTACTCCACCCCTTCGAGGAACTGGCGGAGCGTGGCGTAGTGCTCGGTCCTGCGCCGCTCGGCGACTGCCAGCAGCCGTCCGACCTGGGCCTCGGGCGTGAACGCCTCGCCCACGGCCAGGCCGGTCTCGGAGCAGAACACGTCCCAGTCCCGCGCCGGGCCGAGGATGTCCGACAGGGCCTTCAGCCCGCGCCGCGTCTCCTCGAGCAGGGGCGCCTCGGCGGCGGCGGGGAACTGCGACATCGCGGAGCGCAGCCGCCGCATGGCGACGCGCATCTGATGCACCGGCTCCAGGGCGCGCGCCTCGCCCGTCTGGGGCACGGCGGCGATCGATGCGCCCCAGTGCAGCATCACGTCGGCGAGATGGCTCGTGACGTGCGCGAAGGCGGCGGCGACCGAGAGATCGGACGGCAGGCTGGCGGCGCCGAGCCGGCGGGCGGCGGGCTGCCCGGCGCGCGCCGCGGCGATGCTCTCGCTGGCCAGCGCGGCGCATGGGATCGCAACGGCAAACTCTCCCGCGAGGTCGAGCGCCAACGCCGTCACCGCGCCGGCGTCCCCCGCCATCCGCAGCCGCGCGGCGCGGCGCTCAGCGGTGACGCCGCGCATCACGCCGTCGAGCAGCCGCAGCGACACCGCCTCGCTCTCGCGCAGCAGGTCGAGCGCGATCGCGCGGCCCTCGAACGCGGCGACGGGCATCAGCATCTCGGGGGGCGGGGGGTCCAGCGCGGCGGCGCTGGCGGCTTCGGCGAGCACCGGGCTGGGAGCGCCGAGCGGCCATTCGCGGCCGTTCGGGCCGACCTGCTCCAGCCGCCACAGGCCGCGCTGCTCGGCCACGGCGCGGCCCTGGCTCAGCAGGTCGGCGCTCGGCGTGTCGTGCCAGACGATGCGGATGGGCTGGTTGCGCGCCCGCCCGACCTTCAGCGCGGCGAGCTGGCGCAGGCGCGGCAGGCGGGTGGCGTCGTCCGGTGGCAGGCTCAGTTCGAGCTCGATCAGGCAGCGATCTCCGTCAAGCGGCCATCTCGGGCAGGTCGCGGGGGGCGAGGAACCGGTGCAGGCGGGCGCCCCCACTGTCGAGCTGCCACCACGGGCCGGGCACGGTGAACTCCGCCAGCGCGCCGGTCGGGTAGCCCTGCGCGAGCCGTTGCATGGCACCGCCGCCCGTCGCCAGCGCGCCCTCGCCGGCCAGCAACACGGCGAGATCGTGCAGGCCGGGATTGTGCCCGATCAGCAGCACGCTGCGGGCGGTCTCGGCGACCCCGCGTAGCACCTGCAGCATCTGCGGCGCGGCGGCGAGGTAGAGCGCGTCCATCGGCTCGATCAGCGGGCTCTCGTCCCAGGGGCCGAGCGCCTCCAGCGTCTGCAGGGTACGGCGTGACGATGAGACGAGCACGATGTCGGGAGCGAGGCCCAGATCGCGCATCGCCCGGCGCATCGCGATCGCCGCCTGCCGACCACGCGCGTTCAGCGGGCGGGCGTGATCCGGCAGCTTCGGATCGTCCCAGGACGACTTGGCGTGGCGCAGGAGCAGAAGCTGGCGCATGGCGTGCGGACGCGCGTTCCCCCGATTTGTCGGCGATCCTGCCACGATGCGCGCGACTTGTCCTCCCCGCGCATGGGGGTCTGTCCTGTCAGACGAGGCCCAGCCATCCGGCCAACCCGGCAGCGGCCACCAGGAACAGCGGGTTGAGCTTGGTCGCGCACAGCACCAGCGTCGCCGCCGCGGTGAGTGCGAACTGCGCCGGCGAGTGCTCCGTGGTGCGCGCGATCACCGCGCCGCTGGCGGCGACGAGGCCGATCGCGACGGGGGCCAGGCCGCGCTCCATCGCGACATGCCAGCGCGCGCCGTCCGAGGACTGCCAGAACCGCGCCACCAGATGCACGACCACACCCGCCGGCAGGATCATCGCGACCGTGGCGAGCAGCGCTCCAGCGATGCCAGCCGCCTTGTAGCCAACCAACGTGACCAGCAACATGCTGGGACCGGGGGCTGCTTGGGCGATCGCGAACAGGTCGCCGAACTGCGCGGCGGTGAGCCAATGATAGGTGTCGA
The DNA here is from genome assembly GCA_035475015.1 of Acetobacteraceae bacterium. GTDB lineage: Bacteria > Pseudomonadota > Alphaproteobacteria > Acetobacterales > Acetobacteraceae > JAFKFI01. The sequence continues at coordinate 3,090 of DATIMU010000445.1, read as the reverse complement.
CCGCGCGGAGCTGGATTTCCGGCACCACCGAGTTGCCACCGCCGACCGAGAGCAGTGAGGCGGTGCCGAACAGCAGGCAGATCTGCAGCGCGGTGCCCAAGTTCATGGCAGGCGGCTCGCAGGCGGCCTGTCGGATCGCGCCGGCCAGGCCCACCACAAGGCGACCGGGGCGACGATCGCCAGCATCACCGGCAGCGGCACGCGGAACACCGCCGAGAGCAGGAACGAGACCGCGCATAGCGCCCAGGCGGGCAGGCTGCGCAGCGCCTTGGCGCCGGTCTTGTAGGCCATCGCGAAGGTCATCGCGACCGCGACGGCGGTGATGCCGCGCAGTATCGACTGCGTGGCCGGCACCGAGCCGTTGCGGAAGTAGAGGTAGCCGAGCACCAGCACGATCAGCACCGGCACTCCGGTCAGTCCGACCACTGCCGCCGCTGCGCCGCGGACGCCGCGCAGCTTGCCGCCGACATAGATCGCGAGGTTCACCTGGTTGGCGCCGGGCAGCACCCGGCACAGCGTCATCGCGCTGAGGAATTCCTCGTCGGTCATCCAGCCACGATCCTCGACGACCACCTTGCGCGACCAAGCGGACAGCCCGCCGCCGAAGCTCGCCAGCGCGACCTGGCAAAAGGTGGCGGCGAGGCGCGCAAGGGAGACTTCGGCCGTGCCGCCTCTATTCATGGACGAGATCGGGGTCGTGCGGGAACTCGTCCTCCGTGTGGTCGGGCGCGAGCAAGGGGTCCGGCGCCTCGTACCGTCCGGAGTTCTCCCAGTCGGCGGCGAACTGGCCGGACAGGCGCTTGATGGCGTCTGGGTCCGAGACCATGCAGCCAAGCTCGCGGCGCAAGTCGAAGGCGCTGCGGTCGATGTTCATCGAGCCGACCAGCGCCCGGCACCCATCGGCGATCAGCAGCTTGGCGTGCAGCCGCAGCTTGGTCTGCTTGTGCACCTTCACATCGAGCCGGTGCAGCATCCTGAGCGAGGAGAAGGTGTCGATGATGTCCCATTCGCTGATGCCGTGCTTTCCGCCGCACAGCAGATGCACCCGCACGCCCCGATGCGCGGCCTCGGAGATGCGGTCGAGGATCGCCGCATCGACGAATTTCGGGTGCTGGATATCGAGCCGGTGCCGTGCGCTGGCGATGAACGCGCTCATCAGGCGGCGCGAGTTGCGCGTGCTCCAGAGCAGCGCGCTCGGCTCGCCGGGATGGAAGGTGCCGCGCGCCCGGTCGGCCGCGAAGCACGCCTCGATCTCCCGCACCTCCGCCTGCTCGCTGATGACCAGCCCGTAGTCGCGCGTCTGGGTGAAGTATTTCTCGACGAAATTGAAGGTCGCGATCAGCGCGCGCTGCCCGTCGACCACCATCGACTTCTCGTGCGTCACGGCGAAATGTGGGTTGGTCCATTCGACGTCCACGCCGGCCGCCTTCAGGGTCTCGAACGTCGCGTCGTTGGCCCGGTCGCCCGACGAGCGCGCCGGGTTGAGCATCACCTCGACCGCGACGCCGCGCCGGTGTGCCTCGATCACCGCGTCGATCAGGGCCGGATGGCTGAAGGTGAACTGCTTGATCCGCAGGCTATGTCGCGCCTGCTCGATGAGCGCCAGCACCGGACGCACTCCATCGTCCGGCTGGACGATCACTTGGACATTGTGGGTCAGTTCATGCACGCCTGTCGGTCTCCCTTGCACGGCCGGAACCAGCCCGGATGCCGCGCCATGGTAGAGCCTTCCGGCGACTGGAGTGTAAACGATCTTGCTCGGCGGGAACGGGCGGCGCGGAGTCTCCCGACTAGCTCAGCACGAAAAGCCAGCCGAGCAGGGTGGCGACCGACAGCAGGGTCGTAATGGAAATCGTGGCGGCTACCATGTGCTCCTCGACGTGGTACTCGCCCGCCAGCACATAGGCGGTCTTCGCGGTCGGCACCGCGGCGCAGACCACGGCGGCGACGGTGTAGAACGGGTCCACCCGGCACGCGATACAGAGCCCGTAGACGATCAGCGGCATGACCACGAGCTTGAGGACCGAAAGCCAGGCGGACGCGACCAGATCGCCGCGCAGGCCGGCGAACGACAGGCCGAGACCGATCGAGAACAGCGCGCACGGCGTCAGGGCGTCGGCGAAAATGGTTGCGTAGGCGGCGAACGCGCCTGGCACGGGCAGCCCGCCGGTCGACCAGACGAGTGCCAGAATGGTCGAAATCATCAGGGGGTTGGTCACGACGCGGTTCGCCAGCGCCAACGCGCCGAGACGGCCCGTGCGGCGGCGCCCGTCCATCTCCAGCAGCACGATCAGGATGGGGAACATGACCACCGCGACGAACACGGTGGCGATGGCGGCGGGAAGCACCCCGCGCGGCCCATACATCGCCTGCAGGATCGGCAGCGCCACGAACCCCGTATTGGTCATGGAAGCCGCGGCGGCGAGCATCGCGCTGCTGCCGAGGCCGTCCCGCACACGGATGCGCGCGATCCCGAACACCACCGCGAAACAGAGCAGCGAGCCGCCGCCGAACGCGGCGAGGAAGCCCCAGTCCAGCAAGCCGCGCACCGGCTCCGGCGCGATGGTCACGAAGATGAGCGCCGGCATCGCCACGTTGTAGGCGAACCCCACCAGCGGCGCCGACAACGTGCGCGGCAGGTAGCCCAACGCGCCGGCCAGCCAGCCGGTCAGGATCACGGCAAAAACCGGCAGGACCACGTTCGGGATGTCCATCCGCTCCGCTCCGGCTGTTCAGCCCCTGATGGGGATCTCATCGGAACCGCTAGCAGCCATCGGGCACCCGTTTTAAGGACGGCGGTTATCCTGGTATAATACGTATCATGCTGGAAACGAGATCTCCTGAACAGCGGCGCGCGCTGGGCGATTTCCTGCGGGCCCGCCGGGAGAGGATCGATCCGGCGGCGCTCGACCTGCCCAGAGGTGCGAGGCGGCGGACGCCGGGCTTGCGGCGGGAGGAGGTGGCACAGCTCTGCGGCTTGAGCACAACTTGGTACGCCTGGATCGAGCAGGGGCGCGACGTGTCGGTCTCGCCGATGGCGTTGGCCCGGTTGGCCGCCGCGCTGCGGCTGGGCCGCGCCGAGCGCGACTA
>DATIMU010000444.1:0-2293 GCA_035475015.1 Acetobacteraceae bacterium | reverse complement strand
GCCACCGCCGCGCCATGATTGCCGCCGGAGGCCGCGATCACCCCCGCGGCGGGCAGGCTGGTCGCCAGCATCCGGTTGAAGGCGCCACGCGGCTTGAAGCTTCCGGTATGCTGCAGGAACTCCATCTTGAACGCGACCGGCGTGGCCAGCCCGAGCTCCGCGCCTATCACGCGCAGCACCGGCGTCCTTCTCACCCTGCGCGCGATACGCTCCGCCGCAGCCTCGATCCGGTCTCGCCCGAGCACACCGTTCTCCTAGTGAAATCCGGACGCTGGCATGGCGGGGATGCCACCACAAGGCGCTTCCTTTCCGCCGCGACCCGTCCCACATTCCGGCCCTATGCAGATCCACGGGAGCTGCGCATCCCGGGACGGCGCCGGGGTTCTGGTGCTAGGGCCGGCCGGGTCGGGAAAGTCCGACCTGGTGCTGCGCCTGCTTGACCGTGGCTTTGACCTCGTGGCCGATGACCGGGTGGAGATCGAGCACGACATGGCGCGGGCGCCTGCCTCACTCGCCGGGCTGATCGAGGTGCGGGGCCTCGGCCTGCTGCGCCTGCCCCATGTGCCGCAAGCCCGCCTCGCCTTGGTGGTGGACGTCTCCGCCCGCATGGAGCGGCTGCCGGTGCCGGCCCGCCACGCCGCGCTGGGCCTGCCGCTGATCGCCCTCGACCCGGCCGCCGCCTCCGCCGCGCAGCGCGTCGCCCTGGCGCTCGACTGCGCCCTCGGCCGCGTCGGCCAGATCGCCGGAGCGTTCGCCGCATGACCGAGGACCGGCCTCGCCTCGTGCTGATTACCGGCCTCTCCGGCAGCGGCAAGCTCTCCATCCTGCACGCGCTGGAGGATCTCGGCTTCGAGGTGGTGGACAACCCGCCGCTCGGCATGGTCGAGGCCCTGGCGCGCGAGACCCGTTCGCCGCTCGCCATCGGCGTTCACGCCCGTAGCCAGGAATTCGACGCCGGCGACGTGCTCGACATGATGGGGCGGCTGCGCGAGGCCGGACTGCGGCCCGAGCTGGTCTACGCCTGGGCCGATGAGGAGGTGCTGCTGCGCCGCTACACCGAGACGCGGCGGCGCCATCCGCTCTCGCCGCATGGCCGGGTGAGCGACGGCATCCACATCGAGGAGCGGCTGACCGCCGAGCTGCGCGAGGCCGCCGACCTCATGCTGGACACCTCGGCGTTGCCGCCGGCATCGCTGCGCGGGCTGGTGGAGCGGCATTTCGGCGCCGGCAGCGCCGTCGAGGGGCAAGGCGGGCTCAACGTCTCGCTGATCTCCTTCGCCTTCCCCGCCGGCTTGCCTCGCGAAGCGGATCTGGTATTCGACGCACGCTTTTTGCGTAACCCGCACTACGATCCCATATTGCGCCCACGGACGGGCCTCGATCCCGAGGTCGGCGCCTACGTGGAGGCCGACCCGGATTACGCGGCGTTCTTCGCTACGATCACGAATCTGTTAACGCTGCTCTTGCCGAGGTTCGTCCAGGAGGGCAAGAAGTACTCGACCATCGCGATCGGCTGCACGGGGGGGCGGCATCGCTCGGTTCATCTGGTTGAAAGATTGGCGGCGCACCTGACCGGAACCGGCTGGCGCGCGAACGTGACCCATCGTGAACTTGCCCGCGAAGCGGGGTTCGGCGCGGGGATGGTGGACCAGGCTGGTCCGCGCCGGGGCGGGTTCCCGACGGAACCGCGGGACCCGGAATCGAACGGCCCGGGCCCGAATGGCTCGGGTGCAAAAGGCGGGGCCTCGCGGCGGCCGCCCCATCGGGCACAGGAGGCCTGACGGACACCATGCCTAAATGTAGCGTGCCGCTGAAACGCCTTCCGAAGCATGGCTTCGGGCTTTGCACGGGTATGCGATGATCGGCATGATCCTGGTGACCCACGGTCACCTGGCGGATGAGCTGCGATTGGCCCTCGAACATGTCGTGGGGACGCAGCGCAACGTCGACACGGTCTGCATCGGCCCCGATGACGACATGGAGGGGCGCCGAGCCGATATCGAGCGCTGCATCGAGCGCTGCGACACCGGCGATGGCGTGGTGCTGCTCACCGACATGTTCGGCGGCACGCCGAGCAACCTCGCCATCTCGATGATGGACCGCAAGGGCGTCGAGGTGATCGCCGGGGTGAACCTGCCGATGCTGGTCAAGCTCGCCAAGGTACGCTCCCACCAGCCGCTCGCCGACGCGGTGGACCGGGCGCAGGAGGCCGGGCGCAAATATATCGCCGCCGCCTCGCATGTGCTGCACGGCTGCAAGGTGAACGGGAACGGAAGCTGCGGCTGATGGCGCC
>DATIMU010000443.1:0-2617 GCA_035475015.1 Acetobacteraceae bacterium | reverse complement strand
CTCACCGGCTTCGCCCCGCTGGCTGCGCGCTTCGACGGCCTCATTCTCGACCTCTGGGGTGTCGTGCATGACGGCGTGCGGCCCTATCCGGGTGCCGTCGATTGCCTGGCGCGGCTGCGCGATGCCGGCAAGCGGGTGGTGATGCTGTCGAACGCGCCGCGCCGCGCAGCACCGGCGCAAGCCGCGATGCGCCGGATGGGCATCGACGACGCGCTGTACACCGGCATCATGACCAGCGGCGAGGCGGTGCATCTCGCCTTGCGCGATCGGCCCGACGCCTGGTGGGCGGCGCTCGGCTCCCGCGTGTTCCATCTCGGGCCGGAGCGCGACCTCAACGTGCTGGAGGGGTTGGCGCTGGAGCAGGTGGCGCGTCCGACCGAGGCGGATTTCGTGCTCAACACCGGCCCCGACGATCACCGCAACCCGACCGAGATGGCCGAGTTCGAGCCGGTGTTGCGGGACTGTGCGGCGGCCCGGCTGAAGATGATCTGCGCCAACCCCGATCTCGAAGTGATCCGCGACGGCCAGCGCGTGCTGTGCGCCGGCGCGCTGGCGCTCCGTTATGCCGAGCTGGGCGGCGATGTGCGCTCCCTGGGCAAACCCGATCCGGCGATCTACGGGCCGGTGCTCGACCTCCTCGATCTTCCGAAGGGTCGCGTGCTGGCGGTGGGCGATGCGCTGCGGACCGACATTGCCGGCGCGGCGGCGATCGGGGTCGCGTCCTGCTGGGTGCTGGGCGGTCTGCATGGCGAGGCGATGGATGACGGGCCCGACGCCGCGCGGGACGCGGTGCGGACCGCTTGCCTCGCGCCGATCGCCTGCGTTCCGGGATTTGCCTGGTAGATGCGAGAAGGGCGGCGCCACCAGCGCCGCCCAGCCTCGATCTCCCAGTCTCGATCTCCCCGATCCGATCAGCGCGCCATCGTGCCGGTCGTGTTGGAGTTGGTGGTGGCGCCGGAACCCGTCGAGCCGCCCGCCGTGCCGTTCATGCCGTTGGTGGCGCTGCCCGGGCCGCTCGATGGCGCCGGACGGGTGCTGTTCATGCTGCTGCTGGAGCCGAGGCTCTTGGCGCTGCCGCCATAGGTGCCGCCCATGCTGGTGCCCTGCGTGCCGCTCGGGCCGTTGGCGTTGGCACCACCACCGCCACCAGCACCGCTGGCACCTCCGGACGCGCCGCCCGCACCGCCGCCACCCGCTTGGGCAAAGGCCGCGCCCGACAAGCCGAAAGCGAGGGCGGCGGCCAGAAGAAGGGTCTTCTTCATGCGTGATCTCCTGTCGTACTGGCCCGGAATCTCGGGCCGCCGGCCGGAATTCCGACCGAGACGGGTGCAACGGCAGACGATAATTGGGGTTCGGGAAAACTTGGTAACGAATGAGCTAGGGCAAGTACCTGGTTCAGGCGTGCCCGGCGGCGCTGGAGAGCTGCAGCGGGTCGATATGCAGCATGGCGAGAGCGCGCAGCCACTTGGTGTCGTGCTCGGTGTCGAACACCAGCGTCTCGTCCGAGGGAGCGGAAAGCCAGATGTTGTTGGTCAGCTCCGCGTCGAGCTGTCCGGGGCCCCATCCGGCATAGCCGAGGGCGAGAATGCCCTCGCGCGGCCCGCCGCCGCCGGCGATCGCCTTCAGCACGTCGAGGCTGGCGGTCAACGCCAGGCCATCATCCACCAGCAGGCTGGCCTCGCTGGTCCAATCCGCCGTGTGCAGCACGAAGCCGCGCGCCTTCTCGACCGGCCCGCCGGCGCACAGCCCGATGCGCCGGGTCGGCGGATTGGGCGCGATCTCGAGCTGCTTGAGCAAATCCTCGAAGCTCGGGGCGCCGAGCGGGCGGTTGACCACGATGCCCATGGCACCGTCGGCGGTATGCGCGCACAGATAGATCACGCATTGAGCGAAGCGGTCGTCGCCAATCGCGGGCATCGCGATCAGCAGCTTGCCGGTCAGGAACGGGTCCAGGGGATCTGTCTTGGCCATACGGGGAAATCTGGGGTGATCGCGCGCGCTCCGCAAGCGTCCTGGCGGGCGGGCGTGACACTGGGCCTCCGGGAGGCTAGGAGTCCTCGCATCGGCAACGAGAAGCGAGGCGGCCCATGACGATCAAGGTTGGCGACACCATCCCGTCCATGAAGCTGATGCAGGGCACGGCGGAGGGTCCGAAGGAGATCTCCACCGACGAGATCTTCAAGGGCAAGAAGGTGGTGATGTTCGCCGTCCCCGGCGCGTTCACTCCCACCTGCAGCGCCAAGCACCTGCCCGGCTTCGTGCAGAACGCCGCCGCGATCAAGGCCAAGGGCGTGGACAACGTGGTCTGCCTCGCGGTGAACGATGCCTTCGTCATGGCCGCCTGGGCCAAGGACCAGGGGGTCGACGGCAACATCATCATGCTGGCCGACGGCGCCGGCCAGTTCACCAAGGCGCTCGGCCTGGAGCTCGACCTGATGGGCCGCGGCATGGGTGTGCGCGCCCAGCGCTTCGCCCTCGTCGCGCAGGACGGCAAGGTGACGCACCTCGCGGTGGAGCCGCCGGGCGGGTTTGACGTGAGCAAGGCGGAGTCGATCCTGGCCAGCCTGTAGACGCGGTTAGCCCTTACCCGACCAACGGCGTCATTGCGGGGAGCGTA
>DATIMU010000442.1:0-10211 GCA_035475015.1 Acetobacteraceae bacterium | reverse complement strand
CGGCTGGACCTTGCTGCGGCGCATCCCGCTCGCCCTGGCGCGTCTGGCGCTCGACCTGATTCCGGTGCTCGGTTTCGCGCTGGCCTCGCATCTCGTCATCGCCAGCCGGCTCGGCGGCACCGAGCTGGTCCGTCTCGTGCTGCTGGCGCTGGTCAACGCCTACGCGATCTGCCGGGCGCTGCTCTGCGTGGCGCGGATGGTGTTCTCGCCGTTGCGCGCCCGGCTTCGCCTGGTGCTGCTGTCGGATCAGGCCGCGCAATACGTCATGCGCTGGCTGCGCCGACTGATCGCGGTGGCCGTGTTCGGCATCGCCCTGACCGGCGCCGGGCTGCTGCTCGGCTTGTCGCAGGAGGCGCACGACGAGGCACTGAAGGCGGTCGGTCTCGTCGTTCACGTCATGCTCATCGTGATCGTGCTGGAGAAGCGCGCCGCCGTCGCCCGCCGCCTGCGCGCGCCGCCTGGGGCGAGGGGGTTCGTCGCCGCCTTGCGGAACGGGTTCGCCGCGACCTGGCACTGGATCGCGCTTTTCTACCTGGTTGCGGCCTGGCTGGTGTGGGCGGTCGAGCTGCCGAACGGCTTCACCCGCCTGCTGCATTTCGCGGTGGCGACGGGCGTGGTGCTGCTGGTGAGCAGGCTGGTGCTCATCATCGTGGTCGGCACCCTCGACCGCCTCACCCGGGCACGGCCGGAACTGGCCGGCGATCCGGTCATCGGCACGCGCGTACAGACCTATCGTCCGATCCTGCGCCGGGTCCTCACCGTCCTCGTGTACGGGCTCACCTTGCTCGCGCTGCTGCAGGTCTGGGGCCTCGGCACGGTTTCGTGGCTGACCTACAGCTTGCCGGGGCAGCGGGTGCTGTCGGCCGGCGGAAGCGTGGTGTTGACCATCCTGCTCGCGTTCATCGCCTGGGAGGCGGCGAGCATCGCCATCGAGCGCCATCTCACGCGCCTCGCCGGCGAGCAGCAGGCGGCGCGCTCGGCGCGGCTGCGTACCTTGTTGCCGCTGTTGCGCACCGCGCTGCTCATCACGCTGCTGGTATTCGTCGTGCTGATGGTGCTGAGCGACCTCGGCGTCAACATCGCACCCTTGCTGGCCGGCGCCGGCGTGGTCGGCATCGCCATCGGCTTCGGCTCGCAGAAGCTGGTGCAGGACGTCATCACCGGTCTGTTCCTGCTGTTGGAGAACGCGGTGCAGGTGGGCGACGTGGTGACGCTGGCGGGCCTCGGCGGCGTGGTCGAGCATCTGTCGATCCGCTCCATCCGGCTGCGCGCGGAGGACGGCTCGGTGCACGTCATCCCGTTCAGCGCGGTGACGACCGTGACCAACATGACACGCGATTTCGGCTATGCCGTGATCGAGGCCTCGGTCTCCTACAATGACGAGTACGACGAGGTGGTGACGGTGCTGCGTGACATCGTGAAGGCGATGCGCGAGGAGCCGCGCTGGGCGAGCGAGATCCGCGACGACCTCGAGGTGATGGGCCTGGAGAAATTCGCCGACTCCTCCGTCCTCATCAAGGCGCGCATCCGCTGCGGCCCGTTCGGGCGCTGGTCGGTGCGCCGCGAGTTCAACCGGCGCATGAAGATGCGGTTCGACGAACATGGCATCGAGATCCCATATCCGCACCAGCAACTCGTGATGGCGCCGTCGGCGAACCCGGCCGGTGCCGCTCTCGCGGCGACAGCAAAGGAGCCTGCGAAATGAGCAGTCCGTCGATGGAGGCCCTCGCCGCCGTCATCGCGCGCGACGGTTTCGCCCATGTCCACGCGCCCGAGATGCGCGCCCTGCTCGACGAGCATGGCGGCACCGCCGACTGGGCCGCCTTCGCCGCGAGCTGGGACGATCTCGGCCTCGATACCTACATGGCCGACGGCGGGCGCTACCGGAAGCGGCGGCACGCGGCGTTCGCCATGATGCCGGGGTCGGACGGGGTCCGCCGCAAGCCGCACCAGCCGCATTACCAGAGCCGCGACTACAACACGCTGAATGGCGGCGTGGAGCGCTGGTTCCAGCCGGTGCTGCCGGTGGTCGGCGCCGGTGCCACGATGAGCGCCATCCTGCGCGCCTGCCGCGAGCTGTTCGACGCGCTGACGAAGGTGCCGGTCTGGCACATCGAGGTGCACCAGTTCCGCATCGAGGCCCGACCCGGCGAGGCGGGCCGCCCGACGCCCGAGGGAATGCACCGCGACGGCGTCGATCAGGTGCTGGTGCTGCTGGTCCACCGCGAGAACGTGCGCAGCGGCGAGACCAGCATCCACGACCTCGCCGGCAACAAGCTCGGCAGCTTCACCCTGACCGAGCCGCTCGATGCGGCGTTGGTGGACGACAACCGGGTGTTCCACGGCGTGACCCCGGTGGAGCCGGTCGATCCCGCCCGACCGGCCTACCGCGACGTGCTGGTGGTGACGTTCCGGCGGGAGTAGCCCTTCTCGGCGTTCAGCGAGCCGCCGGGGCGGACGATGGAACCAGGTCGTCGATCGTCACGCGCTCCAGCCTGTTCCGCGCCTGGACGCAATCCGAGCGGACCTCAGGATTCTCCTCGATCGCGCGTCCGTACTAATATTTTGCCGAGTAGAGATCACCAACCGCTTCGTAACATTGGGCAATTCGCTTGGCCAGATAGCCGCCGTCGAGAGACGGATCGCCCTCGGCCATGAAAAGATAAATCTTGATCGCGTCTTGCGGCCGGCCAGAGCGAGCCAGCTCCGCCGCCCGCTCCTCCAGGACATTGAAATCATACGTCACGACCGGTCTCCCGTGCAGAGACGATGGGGTGGCCGCACATCCTATCGCAGCCGAATATGGAGGTTGGGCGGAGCATCGGGCGCGCTAGGCGGATCGCATTTGACCCCCTCTCTCATCGTCATCGCCGGGCTTGACCCGGCGATCATTCACGGCTGCCGGAAAGATGCCCTGTTTGCACGGTTTTTCGTGTCGCGGCAGATGGCCGGGTCAAGCCCGGCCATGACGAAGTGAAAACAACCGAACAAAATGCGCTCTGGACCCCGATCACTTGTCCGTCGATCCCAGCATGATCTGCATCGCCCGGCGCAGGCGCGTGATGCCGGCGCGGATCTGGCCGTGGTCGCACATCAGCTTGCCTTGGGTGGATAGGAACGAGACGTCCTGCGGCGGCGGTCGGCCGTTCTCGATCTGGCGCAGGCGCTCCAGCAGATGCAGGCAGTATTCCGGGGTGTCCGTGGTGACCTGCTCCACCGGCGTCTGCCCGTCGACGACCGGCACGCCGAGCGGACCCAGGGCGACACAGGAGCCGATGATGGCCAAGCTGGCCGCGCGCGCCATCGCGTTCATCCCGGCATTATGCTTTGCCGTGACTGACCTTGCCGTGTTCCCCGCATGAAACCGAGGTTACGTCGCGGCGTCGGCCGGGGCCAATGACTGAGCCGTCATCGAGTTGGCCTGGGGCAGCAGCAGCACGGCGGCGAGCCCCGGGGCGGCGTCGTCGAGCCGCAGGGTGCCGCCATGTAGATGGGCGACCGCCTGGACCAGCGCGAGGCCGAGCCCCGAGCCCGGCGTGCTCCGCGCGTCCTCGCCCCGGAAGAAGCGCTCGCCGGCGCGGGAAAGCTCGTCCGCGGGAATGCCCGGGCCCTGATCGCGGACGCCCACCGTGACCCCCCCGCCCGACGCCGCCCCGGAGACCACCACCCGGCCGCCCCGGGGAGAGAACTTGACCGCGTTGTCCAGCAGGTTGGCGACCGCTTGCTGGATCAATTCGCGGTCGCCGTGGGCCGGCAGACGCGGCGGCGCGGCGACCTCCACCCGGATCTCGCGCTCCTCGGCGACGACCGAATAGAGTTCGCCCACGTCGGCGAGCACCGGCGCCAGATCGAACGTCGTGAAGGCGGAGCGGCGCGACCCGGCCTCGATCTCGGCGATCCGCAGCAGCGCCTGGAACACTTTGACGATCCCGTCGAGGTCGGCGATCGCGCGCTCGATGGCGGCGCGCAGCTCGGCCTCGCAGCCGGCGTGCAGGGCGGCGTCCTCCAGCCGGGTGCGCGCGCGGGTGATCGGCGTGCGCAAATCGTGCGCGATGGCGTTGGATACCTGGCGCACCCCGTCCATCAGCCGGCCGATCCGCTCCAGCATGTCGTTGATCGTCTCGGCGAGCTGGTCGAATTCGTCCCCCCGGCCGGACAGCTTTACCCGTTGGCCGAGATCGCCGGCCGCGATCGCCGCCGAGGTCTGCGAGATGTTGGCCAGCGTGCGGCGGAACAGGCCGCGTACCACCAGCGCCCCGGCGCTCGCCATCGCCACCACCATCACCAAGGCCCACAGCATCGCGTCGGTCAGCAGATTGCGCAGCTGCGCGCGGACCCGCACGTCGCGGCCGACCAGCAAATGGAAGCCGCCGAGCAGGTCGAAGCGCTGCACCCGGGCGAGCGAGCGGATGCCGGCCCGTTGCACCGGCAGCTCGTACCAGGCGTTCGGCACGGTGACACCCTGCGGCCAGCGTTGCAGGTTGCCGGCGATGCGGCGGAGCTGGTCGTCGACTAGGAGATAGATCGCGTCGTCGTCGACGTTCTGCGCCAGCCGGTCGTCGATCGTCATGACCAGCGCCGGCAGCCCGCCTTCCTCCCAGCGTTCGGAGAGCCCTTGCGCGTCGGCGCGGATCGCCGCCTCGGTCTGCCGGTCGAGCAGGCCCGCGGTCTCGTACCAGAGGAACAGCGCGAGGGCGAAGCCGCTGAGCGCCAGCAGCACGGCGTAGACCACGGCGAAGCGGATGCTGGCCGATCGCAGCAATCCCAACGGCCGATCGGAGGCGCGGCCGGTCAGCCTGCGCCACAGGGTCGGACCTGGCCGCCCCGAGCCGGGGGCCGGATGGACCCCCGACGGCGTCACGCAGGGCGGCTCCGGCGCGCGGTCATGCCGGGTCGGGCCGCAGCATGTATCCGGCGTTGCGGATGGTGTGGATCAGCGGCGAGGGGAACGGCTTGTCCACCTTCTGGCGCAAGCGCGAGACATGCACGTCGATCACGTTGGTCTGCGGATCGAAGTGATAATCCCACACGCCCTCCAGCAGCATGGTGCGCGTCACCACCTGGCCGGCGTGGCGCATGAGGTATTCCAGCAGGCGGAACTCGCGGGGCTGCAGGTCGATCTTCTGCCCGGCCCGCCGCACCTGGCGGGAGAGCAGGTCGAGCTCGAGGTCGGCGACCAGGAGGCGCGTGACCGGCGCGTCGCCCTTGCCGCGCCGCGCCAGCGCCTCCACCCGCGCCAGCAACTCGGCGAAGGCGAACGGCTTGGTGAGATAGTCGTCGCCGCCGGCCTTGAGGCCGCGCACCCGGTCGTCCACCTCCGCGAGCGCGGAGAGGAACAGCACCGGGACGGTGTTCTTCTGGCCGCGCAAGGTTTCCAGCAGGCGCAGCCCATCGATGCCGCCCGGCAGCATCCGGTCGAGGATCACCGCGTCGAAATTCTCGCTGGCCGCCATGAACAGGCCGTCGCGGCCGTTATCGGCGTGCTCGACGAGATGCCCGGCCTCCTTCAGTCCGCGAACCACGAAGCCCGCGACGTCCTTGTCATCCTCCACCACCAGGATGCGCATGGCGACTCCTCTCCCTTTAGCCCGACGACTCGGCCGGGCGACGGCCGACCGTGACAGGCACGTCCATGTCCCGCCCCTGGCGGCGCAGCGTCAACCGCACGCTGTTGCCGGGGGGCGTCGCGGCCACGGCGCGGATCAGGCTGCGTGCGCTGTCCACGCGGGCTCCGTTCACCGCCGTCACCACGTCGCCGGCGCGCACCCCCGACTTGGCCGCCGGGCCGTTGCGCTCCACCCCGGCGATCGACACGCCGCTGTTGCCGCCCGGCTGATCCTGCACCGAAACGCCGAGCCAGCCGCGATCGACGTGGCCGCCGTTGCGCAACCGCTCGACGATCGGCTGCGCCACCTCGCTCGGGATCGCGAAGCCGATGCCGACCGAGCCGCCGGAGGGCGACACGATCGCCGTGTTGATGCCGATCACCTCGCCGTTCATGTTGAACGTCGGGCCGCCCGAATTGCCCGGATTGATCGGCGCGTCGAGCTGCAGGAAGTCGTCGAACGGACCCGCGCCTATGTCGCGCCCGCGCGCCGAGACGATGCCGACGGTGACCGAGCCGCCCAGCCCGAACGGGTTGCCCGCCGCGAGAATCCAGTCGCCGGCCTCGACCGAGTGACTGTCGCCCCAAGCGACCGCCGGGAGCGTATGGGTCGCCTCCACCTTGATGACCGCGATGTCGGTCAGCTCGTCGGAGCCGACGACGCGGGCCGGCAGCTCGGTGCCGTCGGTCAGCGAGACGACGATCTTGTCGGCGTGCCCGACCACATGGTTGTTCGTCACGATGATGCCGGACGGGTCGATGATGACGCCCGAGCCGGCGCCCTGCATCTGCTCCCGCCGGTTGCGGAACCGCTCGCGGAACTGCCGCTCGAACGGCGTGCCGCGCAATTCGGGCGGCAGCTGGGAGAGGATGTCGCCGCCCGACACCTCCTCGGTCACGGCGATGTTCACCACCGACGGCAGCACCTTGCGGACCAGCGGGGCAAAGCTCGGCAGCGCGTCGCGCGGCGAGGCGGAGATCGCCGAGTCCGGGGCGCAGGCCGATACGACGAGGGCGACCGCCAGAATGAGCGGCCTTGCACGACCCCAGCGGGTCGGCAGAACGGCAATCATGGGCAAATGATCTCCCGGCATGGGGGCTGAAACGCGACGCAGGATTACTCTACGCACGAAATGGCATTTGGGCGCGGACGCAACAAGCTCATGGCGCCGCGCCATCCTCCGGCCAGCGGTGCTTCGGGTAGCGCCCGCGCATGTCCTTGCGCACATCGGCCCAGGCGCCGCGCCAGAATCCCGCGAGGTCCGCCGTGATCGCCGCCGGGCGGCCCGCGGGAGAGAGCAGGGCCAGTTGCAGCGGCACGCGCCCGCCGGCGAGCAGCGGCGTGCTGCGCATCCCATAGAAGGCTTGCGCGCGGGCGGCGGCCACCGGCACCGGCTGGGTGTAGTCCACCGATGCGCGACCGCCGGGCAGATCGAGATGGGTCGGCAGCTCGCGGTCCAGCCGCGCCGCGAGTGCCCAGGGCAGCATTTCGCGCAGGATCGCGTGCAGGTCGAGGCGGTCGAGGTCGGTCAGCCGGGTCATGCCGAGCAGGCGTGGCGCGAGCCAGTCCGACGCCGAGGCCGCGAGGACTGCGTCCGACAGGTCGGGCCAGGCATCCGGCTCGACGCCGCCCGGCTCCACACTGCGCAGCAGGGCGACGCGGGCCTGGAGTTGCCGGGTCGGCTCGTGCCACGGCAGCGCCCGCAGGCCGTCCGCGGCGGCGGCGCGGGCGAGTGCGGCGGCGGTTTCGGCCGGGTCGGCGGGTTCGATGCGGTCGCTGAGCACCAGCGCGCCGAGCCGACGGCGGCGGCGCGACAGCACCGCGCCGGCGACCGGGTCGAAGCCCGACTCGACGGATTCGGTGACGCGGGCGGCGACGGCGTCGGGCAGGTCGTTGGCGTCGAGCGGGGCGGCGAGGCGGATGCGCGCGGCGGCCTTCATCTCCAGTGCTGCGATGGCGAGCAGCGGCGTGTTGGCCAGCCGGTCGGCCCGCCCGAGCCGCGCCCCGCCGCCGCCCGAGAGGCGGAACGAGCCGGCCTCGCCGCGCAGCTGGGCGATGCGATCGGGAAAGCCGGCGGCGAGCAGCCGCCCCGGATCACCCGACGCGCGGGTATCGCCCGGCAGCCGCATCCGGCGCCGATACTGGCCGGCCGCGCGGCGGATTCTTCCCAGCGCGCCCCGGTCGGCCGCCGGATCGCCGTCGGCGATGGCGGTCAGGCGCAAGCCGATGTCGGCGGGGGCCTCGGGGCCGGAGCGCAACGGATCGCGCTCTTCCAGCAACGCGGAAATATCAGCCGCGAGCGCTGCCTCGCCGGCGTCCCGCGCGGCCAGCATCATCGCCGCAAGTCTCGGGTGCGCACCGAGCCGGGCCATGCGCCGGCCCGGCTCGGTGATGCGGTCCGCCGCGTCGAGCGCGCCCAATTCGCCCAGCAGCGCCGACGCGGCGGCCAGCGCGCCGGCCGGGGGAGAATCCTGGAACGGCAGATCGGCGGGCTTGGCGCCCCAGGCGGCGCAGTCGAGCAGCAGGGCGGAGAGTTCGGCCTCCAGGATCTCCGGCCGGTCGTGCGGCGGCAGGCCGCGATGCAGCGCCTCGCTCCACAGCCGGATCGCGACGCCCGGCGCCTCGCGGCCCGATCGCCCGGCACGCTGCTCGGCCGCGGCACGGCTGACGCGCAGCGTGGCCAGCCGAGAGAGCCCGGTCGCTGGGTCCAGCCGTGGCGCGCGGCGCCAGCCGCCATCGACCACGATCCGCACGCCGGGCACGGTGAGCGAGGTCTCGGCGATCGAGGTCGCCAGCACCACGCGACGGCCCTCGGCGGGACGCAGCGCGCGGTCCTGCTCGGCGGGCGGCAATTCGCCATGCAGCGGCAGCACCAGCGCGCCGCAGCCCTCAAGTGCCGCCTGGGCGCGGCGGATTTCGCCCATTCCGGGCAGAAAGGCCAGAATATCGCCCTCGTGCTCGGCCAGCGCGGCGCGCACCGCGCGGGCCAGGGCGTCGGGCAGCTCGCGCGGGCTCGGCACATCGCGTTTGGCGTGGCGGATCGTGACGGGGAACATCCGCCCGGCGCTCTCGATCACCGTCGCCCCCATCAGCCCGGCGAGCCGCGCGCCGTCGGCGGTGGCGGACATGGCGAGCAGGCGCAGCTCCGGCCGCAGCACCCGCTGCAGGTCGAGGCAGAGCGCGAGAGCGAGGTCCGATTCGAGTGAGCGCTCATGCACCTCGTCGAGGATCACCGCGGCCACCCCGTCGAGCCCTGGGTCGGATTGCAGGCGGCGCACCAGCAGCCCCTCGGTGACCACCTCGATCCGCGTGGCCGGCGAGCCCGCGCCGTCCAGCCGGGTGCGATAGCCGATGGTCTGGCCGGGGCTCTCGCCGAGCAGTGCCGCCATGCGCGAGGCGGCCGCGCGGGTCGCGAGCCGGCGCGGCTCCAGCATCAGGATACGCTGGTCGCCACGCCAGGATTCGGCGAGAAGGGCCAGCGGCACGAGCGTGGTCTTGCCCGCGCCGGGCGGTGCGACCAATACAGCATTGGACCCGGCATCAAGCGCTTCCCGCAAGGCGGGCAGGGCGTCGGTCACGGGCAGGTCGGGCAAAGAGGGCATGGCGCTGGGGCAGTATCAGACCGGGGCGGCGTTTCCAAAGCGGGCGAGCGCGTCGACCCCTCACCCAACCCTCTTCCGCAAGGGGAGAGGGAGAAGAAGGCCCTCTCCCCTTGCGGGAGAGGGCCGGGGTGAGGGGTTCGGGCGGCTGCTCGGAATACTGACACTCATACTCGTGGCAATCGCCCTATCCAGCCCCGCCCTCGCCCTCGAATCCGCCCCGGTAAGCAGCTCGCGCGCCGTCGTGACCCTGGTCTCGGACGTGGACGCGGTGGCCCCTGGGCAGCCGTTCCGGCTCGGGCTGCGAATGCGCTTGGCACCCGGCTGGCACACCTACGGCCGCGATCCCGGCGACGCCGGGGTGCCGACCGAGCTGACCCTCGACCTGCCGCAAGGTGCCAAGGCAAGCGGCATCGACTGGCCGCCGGCACAACGCTTCACCGAGGGACCGCTAACAACGTACGGCTATACCGGCGACGTGCTGCTGCCGGTCACCGTCACGGGGGCCGGCGAGGTGGCGGTCACGGCCCATGCCAACTGGCTGGTCTGCAAGGACATCTGCGTCCCCGAGGAGGGCGTCTTCAAGATCGACCTGCCGACCGGCACGCCCACTGCCTCGGCACAGGCGGCGCTGTTCCCCACCCCGGCGGCGGTCAGCGCGCCCGACGCCAGCCCGCCGTTCGCCCGGGTGCTGGGGCTCGCGTTCCTCGGCGGGCTGATCCTCAACCTGATGCCCTGCGTGTTCCCGATTCTCGCGATGAAAGCCGCGTCGCTGGCGGGCGGCGCCGCGCGGGGCGAGGTGCGGGCGCACGCGGCGTCCTATTCGGCCGGTGTCGTGCTGGCGTTCGCGGCACTCGGCGGCGTGCTGCTGGCATTGCGGGCGGCGGGGGGTGCGGCGGGGTGGGGGTTCCAGTTCCAGTCGCCGGTGTTCGTGGCGGCGATGGCGTGGCTGCTGTTTGTCGTCGGGCTCAACCTGTCGGGCGTGTTCGAGATCGGCGGGCGGCTG
>DATIMU010000441.1:0-3793 GCA_035475015.1 Acetobacteraceae bacterium | reverse complement strand
GCCCAGCTTCGCCCGGCGTCCTGGCCGGCATTCCACTCCGATGTGCAGACCTCCGCGAGAAAGTGCTCCATCCCCTCGGGGTCTCCTGGGAAAAGCTTGCGGTAGAGATGGCGCGGGTCCCAATCCACCAGCACCCCGCCGATGTCGAACACGACCGTGGTGCGCTGCGGCGATGACATAACGGGCTCTCCTGGATGGGTTGGCCTGGTATCGGTAGCGCGAGCCGCGCGGGCGGCGCTATCCTCGCCGCATGGAACAGGACATCCCACGGGCGCACCACGACATGGGGGGCGTCTCGAAGTTCATGTGCGACGCGGTGGATACCGAGCCGCACGCGTTGACCGAGTTCGACAAGGAGGTCGACGCGATCCGCCAGATCCTCGGCATGAAGGGCGTGATGACGGTGGACGAGCTCAGGCGCGGGATCGAGGCAATCCCCGAGGAGGAGTACCTCCGGCTCTCCTACTACCGCCGCTGGATACGCTCGATCACCGCGACGCTGATCCGCAAGGGCGTCATTTCCGAGGCCGAGCTCAGCGCCGCGCTGGGGGCGTCGTGACCACGGCCGACCTCGCCCCCGGCGCCAATGTCCGGGTGCGCGACGACTGGCCGGAAGCGCGTGGCCCCGCCCATATCCGCACGCCGCACTACGTGCGCGGCAAGCCCGGTCGGGTGGTCAGGCGGCTCGGTGACTATCCCAACCCGGAGGATCTGGCCTTCGCGCGGCCGGCGCCCCGGGTGCCGCTGTATCACGTCGCCTTCGACCCCGCCGCGATCTGGCCGGATGCCAAGGCCGGCGACGAGCTGCTGATCGAGATCTACGCGCATTGGCTGGAGGCCTCGGCATGACCACGATCCTGGAGACCGACGGCGAGAAATTGCTGGTGGCGGTCCGCGCGCTGCTCGCCGACAAGGGCATCGCCTCAATGGCCGAGATCGCCGAGCGTATCGCCGTGACCGATCGCGCGTCGCCGGCGCAGGGTGCGCGAATGGTGGCGCGCGCCTGGACCGACCCCGCGTATCGCGCCCTCATGCTGGAGGATGGCGCGCGGGCCGCCGAGGCGATGGGCGTGCCGATGCGTGGCGCGGCGCCGCTCGGCGTGCTGGAGAACACCGAGACGGTGCACAACCTCGTGGTCTGCACCTTGTGCAGCTGCTATCCGCGCGCGGTGCTCGGCTATCCGCCGTTCTGGTTCAAATCCGCCGCCTACCGGGCGCGCGCGGTGCGCGATCCGCGAGGGTTGCTGGCGGAGTGGGGCACGGTGCTGCCCGAGGCGATGAAGGTGCGCATCGTGGACAGCACCGCCGACTACCGCTGGATGGTGCTGCCGCGCCGCCCCGAGGGCACCGATGGATGGAGCGCGGAACAGCTCGCCGCCGTCGTGCGCGAGGGCGACATGATAGGCGTTACCGTTCCGAGCGCTTGAGGGAGACGACAATGCCGAAGGGCTACGTTCTTGCGGAGGTCGAAGTCACCGACCCGGCGCTGTTCGAGAGCTACCGCCCGCTCGCCAGCGCCAGCATCGCGACGTTCGGTGGGCGCTATCTGGTACGCGGCGGCGACCCGCAAGTGCTCGAGGGCGACCGTCCGCACCGCCGCATGGTGCTGCTGGAGTTCGACAGCCCCGAGCGCGCGACGGAATGGTATCGTTCGGCGCAATATCAGGAGGCGCTGGCGATCCGCGCGAAGTGCGCCACGACGCACATGATGCTGCTCAACGGCCACGCGGCGGAGTAGCGGCGGCGGACTGAAGTCCGCCCTGCGGGATCGACGGCCCCGGGTCAGCTTGATGCAATAACTGCCTTTTCCTCGATGCGATCCCAGATCGCGCGCTCCAGGTGCACGCCATCGAAGCGCGCGATCTCCTGGATGCCGGTTGGCGAGGTCACGTTGATCTCGGTCAGCCAGTCGCCGATCACGTCGATGCCGACGAAGATCATGCCCTGGGCGCGCAAGGTCGGGCCTATCGCGGCGCAGATCTCGCGGTCCCGCGCAGTCATGGCGGATTTTTCCGCCCGTCCGCCGACATGCATGTTGGAGCGCGCCTCGCCCTCGGCGGGGACGCGGTTGATGGCACCCATCGCCTCACCGTCCACCAGGATGATGCGCTTGTCGCCCTGGCGCACCGCCGGCTCGTAACGCTGGAACATCAGCGGCTCGCGCGAGCGGGCGAAGTGCATCTCGAGCAGCGCGCCGAGGTTCTCGTCATCCGGCTTGATGCGGAACACGCCGGCGCCGCCATTGCCGAACAGCGGCTTGACGATGATGTCCCGGTGCTCGGCGCGGAACGCGCGGATCGCCTCGAGGTC
The DNA here is from genome assembly GCA_035475015.1 of Acetobacteraceae bacterium. Classification (GTDB taxonomy): domain Bacteria; phylum Pseudomonadota; class Alphaproteobacteria; order Acetobacterales; family Acetobacteraceae; genus JAFKFI01. The sequence continues at coordinate 1,483 of DATIMU010000441.1, read as the reverse complement.
CCAGGTAATCATGGTGGGCGGCATCAGGTCGGGGAAATGCGTCACGAGGATTTTTTCCGGCGCGTTGCGCACCGCCGCCGGGTCGTTGACGACGAGGGTGCCGGGCTGGATGTGCTCCAGCATGTGCGTCGCGGTGATGTAGGCCATGTCGAAAGGGGGGTCCTGGCGCATCAGCACCACGTCCATCGTCCCGAGATCGAGTTCCTGCAGGACGCCGAACTCGTAGTGCGCGCCCTGCACCCGCTTGACGCGGACCGGGCGGGCGCGGGCGAACAGCCGCTCCTCGCGCTTGGCGCCCTGCCGCGTGACGCCCTCGCGGAGCGCCATGTGGCGCACCTCGTAGTGCCACAGGGAATGGCCGCGCGCCTGGGCTTCCAGCATGAGGGCAAAAGTGGAGTCGGCGTCTATGTTCACGGTCTCGATCGGGTCCATCTGGACCGCGACCTTGAGTGCGCGCGGCATGGCGTTCCTCGCTCGGTCTGGGGTCGTCTCTATCGGCTCGCGCGACCGCTGGAAAGTGCGGCGATCAAGGCGGCAGGCAGGGATAGTCGCGCGGGCGGTATTGCGGCAGGAACCAGCGGTCGAGGTAGTACTCGCGCGCGTAGCTCGCCCACACCGAGGGCGGCAGGCACTTGCTCACCACCAGCGACTGCGCCAGCCGGCTCTGGATGCGGTAGTCGCCCGCCCAGTCGGAGAAGCGCTGAAAATGCAGGTGCTGGGCAAACGACCACCCGACGAGCAGGCAGAGCGACACGCTCGCGGCGGCGATCCCCTGCCGCCCCCGCAGGCCGGCAGTGGCATAGAGATCTTCGGCCACGGCGATCACGGCGAGGCCGAACAGCGGCAGCCACGGCAGCAGCACGCGGCCCGAGGGCAGCGGCTTGCCGAGCGACCACGCGGCGAACCAGGCCGTTGCCAGGCAGATCGCGCTCGCCGTCAGCAGGACCGTCGCGCGCCGGCCGAGGCGCCGCGCCGCCGACAACAGCATCGCGGCGAGGGCGAACAGCCCGATGAGCGCCACCATCACCGCCCAACGGTCGGGCACGTACATCGCCGCCACCGCGCGGGGTATGGCATCGAAGAAGCCGGCGTCGGAGCCGACCAGCGGCACCCCCGCGCGCGACACCCAAAGCAACCCCGCCACGGGCGCGAGGCCGAGCGCGCCGAAGGCCAGCGAGGTCCGAAGCCCGCTTATCGCGCCGCCGGTCTCGCGCCGGTGCCGCCAGGCATCGAGGAGATGCGCCATGATCAGCGAATAGAGCACCACCACGGTCGAGAAGATGGCGAAGCTCGCCAGCGCGCAGCAGCCCAGCGTGGTCGCGAGGCGCCGCCGCTCGGTGCCGGCGAAAAGTCCGGCGACGAGGCAGCACTGCACCAGCGCCACGGCGAGGCCATAGCCGCGTGCCAGGGAAAAATAGTCGATCAGGTAGGGTTGCAGCGCGCAGACCGCGAAGGCCAGCCACTTGAGCCGCACGCGGCGCAC
>DATIMU010000440.1:0-2603 GCA_035475015.1 Acetobacteraceae bacterium | reverse complement strand
TTCGAGAATTTGCGCCCGCCGGCCGCCGGGGCCGCGCCGACCGACCTCGTGCATGTCCCCGCCGCCGAGATCACGCGCCAGATCGCGCTGATCGACGCGGTGGGCCGCGACGCGCGCATGGCGGGCTCGGCGCTGATCTTCTCCTCGGAGCGCCAGGAGGCCAGCCGCAACATCCTGCCCACGCTGACCGTCGCGATGAACACGCTGCAGCCGGGCGGGTCGCAGCGCGCGCACCGGCACAATTCGGTCGCGGTGAGCCTCGTGGTGCAGGGCGAGGATTGCCACTCGATGGTGGACGGAAGGCGCAAGGACTGGTCACCCTGGGCAACCACCATCACCCCGCCGGTCGCCGCCCACTCGCACCACAATGGCGGCGAGCGCCAGGCGCTGTTCCTCATCGTGCAGGATGGCGGGCTCTACTACCACGCGCGGGCGATGGGGTTTGCCTTCGCGGATGAGAGCGCAACGACATGACCCGTCCGCCGACCATCCTGGGAGCCGACGAGGAAGCCGAAGCGCGGGCGATTGCCGAGGCACGGGCAGACTACGCGGCGGGCCGCGTCGTGCCCCACGAGCGAGTCCGCGAGTGGCTGCTCAAGCTCGCGAGGGGCGAGAACGTGCCGCCGCCGTCGCCCTAGGCCCAGCTTGCCGCATTCCCCTCGGCGGCGATTCCTCCTAGCATCGCCGCAACGGGAGCAATCTGAGCGGAGGAAGCCCATGTCGCAGGCAACATCGGCACAGACGACGCATCTCGCCGTCCGGCCGCTCGGCTCGGCACTCGGCGCGGAGGTGCGTGGGGTCGACATGCGCCAGCCGCTCGACGCAGAGACGTTCCGCGCCGTGCACGACGCCTGGATGGCGCATCTCGTGCTGGTGTTCCCCGAACAGCACGTCACCGACGCCGAGCACGTCGCCTTCACGCGGCATTTCGGCGAGCCCGAGATTTTCCATCAGGACATCATCAAGTCGGCCCGGGTGCGCGAGATATTCCGCGTCTCCAACGTCGACGAGGCGGACAATCTCATGGCGCGCTCCAACCCGACCATGCAGCAAATCTCGCTCGCCGAGTTCTGGCACACCGACAGCAGCTATCGCCCGAACCCGTGCATGGGCTCATTGCTGCACGGCATCGAGGTCAGCCGGACCGGCGGCGAGACGCATTTCACCAACATGTACGCGGTCTACGAGGCGCTGCCCGAGGCGCTGCGCCGCCAAGTGGAGGGCCGCCGCGCGCGGCACGATTTCGGCCATCTGCACACGCTGCGCGACCTGCGCCCGCTGACCGAGGCCGAGCGCGCGGCGATGCCGCCGGTGTGGCAGCCGATGGTGCGCACGCATCCCGTGACGGGGAGAAAATCGCTCTACATCAGCCCGATCTACAACGACGCGGTGGAGGGCATGACGGAGGCGGACGCCAAGCGGCTGATTGCCGACCTCGCGGAGTTCGCCGGCGAGCGGCGCTTCGTCTACCCGCACGCTTGGGAGACCGACGACGTGGTGATGTGGGACAACCGCTGCACCATGCACCAGGTGACGCCCTACGACCCGATGGAGCGCCGCGTGATGCATCGCACGACGATCGTGGGCGAGGGGCCGGTGCTGGCGGCCTGAGATGGCGGAATGAATTCCGCCCTACCCCCTCGCAGGGCGGAATTCATTCTGCCTCATGATCAGGACTGGCGCCGTTAGGGCGGCTCACGTATCCTCTGCCGCCATGGACGTGACAAAAGACATCGCCGCGAAGGACGTGGGCGAGCGCATCCGTGTCGTGCGGCGTGAGCGCGGCTGGACGCAGGACGAGCTGGCGGTCGCGGTGGGGGTGAGCCGCAGCGCCGTGGCGCAGTGGGAGACCGGGCGCTCGGGTCAGCTCTCGGCCAATCTCTCGCGCATCGCCGCCATTCTTGGCACCGGCGTCGAATACCTGCTGCACGGGGCGGACAAGCATGTGGTGATGAAGGCCGATACCGGCGACGAGCTGGCCCTGCTGCGGCTCTATCGCGAGTGCGTCCCGGGCGACCGGCAGATGCTGCTGCGCTTGGCCCGCCGCCTCTCCGGGCATGGTGGATGAGGCGGCGCGCGCTGCTCGCCATCCCGCTCGCCTCCCTCGCCGCCCCAGCCGCCGCCCCAGCCGCCGCCGAAGCCCCGCCGAGCCCCGCCGGGCAAAAGGAGTGGCGCGACTACGAGGTGATCGCCTGGCAATCACGCGACGAGGCCGCCTATGCGGCGATGCGGCGCGCCGGAGTAACCGCCGGCGTGGTGATCGCCGACCGCGACGATGCCTCCCCGGCACCCCTGGGCCCGCGCATCGCCCCGCTGCGCGAGGCCGGGCTGCGCTGGCTGGTCGAGAACATCGCCACCGATTTCTATGCCTCCTACCACCGCTTCACCCCGGGTAAGACAGTGAACTGGCGCTTCGCCGAGGCCAAGCGGCTCTACCGCGCCGACCCGCGAAACCCCGCCGCGCTGATCCGCGAGCCGAGCCTGTCGGACCCCGCATGGCTTGCCCGTATCCGCGCCCGCCTCGGTCGCGTGGTGCGCGACCATGCGCCGTATCGCCCGCTCTACTACGCGCTGGCCGACGAGGCGGGCATCGCCGATCTGTC
>DATIMU010000439.1:0-6987 GCA_035475015.1 Acetobacteraceae bacterium | reverse complement strand
CAGGTTTGCAGCTGGCAAGGCGCGACCCGGCCCGGTTCGCATCTTGAGGCCCGTAGCCTCCACCCGGATCGTGCCACTCGGCCGCGCCGGCGTGCCGGTGAGCTTGGCGTCGGCCTGCAAGGTGCCGTCCGCGTCCACCGAAGGGGCGAAGGGCTTGACCAGATCGGGCGTCACGTTGCGCACGGCGAGGGTGAGGTCGAGCGTCGGCGAGAGACGCCCGGCGAGCTCCACGGTCGCGCGTTCGATGCCGAGCCGCAGCCGGTCCACCGCCACGCCGCCGCCGAAGCCGACCTTCACGGGGGCGAGCAGCCGCGCGGTCTGGCCTTTCCATGTCGCCTCCAGGCTGGCGACATTGGCCTCATGCGCCGTCGCGTTGACGGTGGTCACGGCGTCGATCTTGGCCTCCGCTCCGGCCAGGTTCTGCATCGTGGCTGATAACCGGGCGGCCAGCGCGGTCTGCGGGCCGCTCACGGTGAGACGCGCGGACCCGCTCGCCCCCTTCGCCGCGAACCCGTCGACGGCGAGTTTTCCGTCCACCACTGGATTGCCCGTCGGGTCGGCGACCGTGGCGTCGAGGGTCGCGTGCGACACCGACCCAGTGCCCGGCATCCCGGCGTCCCGCGCCTCGGCCTTGATGAGCGCCTGCTGTTTCCCCGCGCGTTCTTCCGTGGTGAGCGAGGCGGTAACGCCACCGGTCAGCGGTTGCCCCACGAACGGGCGCAGATCGTCAAGCCGGGTCATCCGCAGATCGAGCTTGCCGAGCGGGAAGCTTGCTCCTTTTGCCAGCGTCAGCGCGGCCTCGGCGTGGGCGCTCTTCCAGTCGGCCTTGCTGATGTCGAGGTGCAGCGTGCCGTCCGCGCCACGCTGGGCGGCGGCGGCCAGCGCCAGCGGCGCGCCGGCAAGCTGACCCTCGGCGGTGATCCGGCCCGAAGGCGCGCCCGGCAGATGCTCGGCGTCGAGATGCGCCTTGATCGGCCCGCGCGGCATCCCGCGCACCGCCACATCGCCCGCGAGGTCGATCTTCGCCGCGAGGTCATCGGTCGGGCCGGCGACGTGGCCCTGCGCGTTCAGGGTGCCGGCCACGGTCGGCGCGAGCACCGCGAGATCGGCGAGCGTCAGCTTCCAGTCGAGATCGACTTTTTTCTGAGCCAGCCCGCCGGACGCCGAGAGAGAAATCGCCTTGCCGTCCAGCTCCAGCTTGGACAGTGCGACGTCGCTGCCGTGCAGCGTGCCCGAGAGGGCGATCCGGGCCGCGTCGCCGATCAGTCCCGGGGCCGGCGCGGTGCCGCCGGTGATGCCGAGCGTGCCCACCACATCCGCTTTGGTCGCGCCGTCCGCCTGCTGCGCCGCGTTGATCGTGAGGTCCGTGTGGCCGTGCAAATCGAGCCCGCCGGCCGCCGCGAAGGGGGCGAGGTCGGGGAGATGCAGCTTCAAATTGGCCTGCATCTCTCCCTGGGTCCGCGCGTCGCCCTCGGCGGCGATCAGCGGATGGGCGAGGGTAAAGGTCACCGGCCGGCCGGCTGCGTCGAGCCGCGCGTCGGCGGTCAGCACCAGCGGCGCGGCTTCGAGCAGGTCCGGCTTGGGGCCGGGGACGCGCAGGCCGTCGAGCGTCGCCTTGAGATGCACCTCGCCCGCGTTGCCCTGCAGGTCCGCCGCCAGCGAGCGGATCGCGGCGCCGCCCGCCTCCAGCGCCGCGATCCGCAGGGTGCCGTTGGCCTCCGGCTTGGCGAACGGGCCGCGGACGGTGGTGTCGAGCCGCACCGACTGCCAGGACAGGCCGGGGCGCGGCGCCATCGCCGGGGCGTCCGCGTTCACCGTGAGGTCGGCCGCCTGGTGGATCAGATCGACCGTGCCTTGAGCGGCCGCGTGCAGCGGGCCGGCGGATAGGGTAAGGTGGCTCGCCACCGCGTCGCGCGGGCCGTCCAAGGTGGCGTCGAGCGCGATCGGGCCGAGGTTGGGCATCCCGGCGAGGCCCGAAATGAGCCCCGATCCGGGCTCTCGCGCGGAAATCTTTGCCCGGATCTGGGCTCCATCCACCTTCGCGATTGCCCGGTACTGGGCTCCCTGACCACCTTGGTTTGCCCGGATCGGGGCTGTCTCCCCGAGGTCGTGCAGCGTCAGGTCGATGTCGCACTGATCGACCGAGGCGTAGGTCAGGCTGCCGTCCAATCCGAGGGCCAGCGGCTTGCCCGCCAGCGCCGGTGCGATGTCGAGCCGCGCCACCTCGACATGCTGCACCGAGACCGTCACCGGCAGGCTCGATCCGCTGGAGGACTTGCCGGCCGATCCGGCGGCGGCGACCGGCTCCCGCAGGACGGCGACCCGCTCGGCCGCCAGCCGTTGCGCGGCGAACACACCGGAGAACAGCCGCAGCGGCGACCAGTCGAGGGCGGCGTTGTCGGCCGTCGCGTAGGCGCCCTGCGCGTCCCGCAGTTCAAGGTGGGCGATGCGCAGCCGGTCCGGGAAGCGGCCGGACAAGCCTGAGATGGCCATGGTGCCGCCGGTGAGCGGGCCAAACTCGCGCGCGATGAGGTCGCGGCCGGGTTGCGTGTTGCCGCCGATCAGCACCACCGCGATCACCACCAGCGGGATCGCGACGATGACGGCCAGCACAATGACAAGAATCTTGAGCAGCCGGCGCACTCAGAAGGCCTCGCCGATACCGATGTAGAATTCCAATGAATCCGAGCCCGGCTGGTGGCTCAGCGGCACCGCGATGTCGGCGCGGATCGGGCCGATCGAGGTGTAGTAGCGCGCCCCCACGCCGGCGCCGACGCGCCATGTGCCGGTGCCGGGCGGCCCGTTCGCCGCGACCTGGCCGGCATCCATGAACACTGCCGCGCCGAAGCTGTCGAACAGGCGCTGGCGGAACTCGACGGTGCCGGCGACCACCGAGGTGCCGCCCTGCGGATTGTTGCTGATCGGGAAATGCGGCCCGACCGACTGAAAGCGATAGCCGCGCACCGTGGCGCTGCCGCCGGCGTAGTATCGCTTGTCGGGCGGCAGGTCGAACTGGTCCGCGCCCTCCGCGTCGCCGATCAATCCGCGGAACGCGAATACGCTGCGGCCGGGCTCCGTGAGATTGACCCGGGCGAGATCGAAATAGGTCGAGGCCGAGACCTGCATCAGCACGAAGGTGGCGCTCTGGTGGCCGAGCGATTGCGTCGGGCTCACGGAAAACGCCGCGCGGATGCCGCGGGTCGGCTCGAACAGGCTGTCGGTGCTGTCGTATTTCGCCAGGATGGGAATCCACACCAGCGTGTAGTCGCGCGTCAGGCCCTCTTGCTTGATTTGTTCCTGCTCGCCGGCGATGCCGATGCTGCCGCTCCAGTGCTCGGAGAACTTGCGGTTCAACAGGATGTCGGCGGTCACGGCGGTCTGGTCGTAGGCCTGCAAGCTCTGCTTCACGGCGCCGAGATCGGCCTGCAATTGCTGATCGCGCGCCAGGAAGTCCGGCTTGATGAATTGGAGGTTCACGTTGTAGCCGGGTTCGGTCTGCGCGGTGCCGCCGCCCTGGATGCCGGCGGTGAGATTGAGTTGTTCGGCGTTGCCGAACAGGTTGCGGTCCGTCCAGGTCGCGGTGACGCCGGCGCCGAGATCGGTGGAATAGGCCGCGCCGAACGTCACGGTGTGGCGCTTGCGCTCGGTCATGTCGAACGCCAGCGGCAGCTCTCCCGCCGGATCGAGCTGCTCCGCCGGCACCGCGCGCACCGCCGAGAACACGCCGGTCGACATCAGATCCTGTCGCGCCTTCTCGATGGAGCTCGGGCTGAATTGTTCGCCGGGATGCAGCAACAGCCGGCGGCGGACGAAGCTCTCGTTCACCGCGTCGAGCCCGTTGATCGCGATTGGGCCGAGGTCGACGCGCGGCCCGGTCTCCGCCTGGTAGGTGATATCCAGCGCGTCCTGGTTCTGGTGCAGGATCGCGACCGGCTCGCTGACCTTGGCCATCGCGTAGCCCTGCTCGCGCAGCGCGTCGAGCAGCCTGGTGCGCGCCGCCAGCACATCGGACGCGACCGCCGGCGCGCCGGGCGCCAGATCGAGCTTGTCCCGGGCCTGCTGCGGCACGGCGCCTTCCACCTTGACGCTGCCGAGATGAAACCGCGTCTTGGTGTCCACGCTGACCGTGACCGGCACAGCCGGCGTGGCGGGGGCCGCATTCAGCGCATCGGGGAGGGTCGGATCGTCGAGCGGCCGTCCGGCGATGCGGATTTGCACCGTGCCGTCATAGAAGCCGAAGCTGTTGAGCGCGGTGCGGAACCGCTCGGCGTCCTGCTGGGCGCGAGCGATCAGGGCGAACGGCCCCACCGGCGCTTTCTCGCGCAGGCTGACCAGCACCGAGGAGCCGCTGAGCGCCGCGTCCAGCTTGGCGTCTCCCGTGGGCGCTATCTTCACCTCGTAGGGCTGCGGATCGGCCGCCCGCGAGGGTCGGCCGTCCGGCATGAGCACGGCGACGAGGAACAGCAGCGCGGCCCGGCGGATGTCGCGCGATGGGGGGCGATGAGGACGCATACAGGTCACGCTAACGCGGCGACGCACCGGGCGGCCATGCTCGCTTCATCTAAATGTGCTCTCATCAATCGCCGGTCGCATTACCTCCGTGGCAATCCGCGCAATGCACCCTCAGCGCTTCCCTTCCGTCATGGTCCACGAATAGCGTCAGCCCGCGAGGGCGTCCTTCACCTGTTTTGCCGGGGTGAAGCCGAGCTTGCGCGACGCGGCGATCTCGATGGCCTCGCCGGTGGCCGGATTGCGGCCCTGGCGCGCCGGACTGTCCTTCACCTTGAACTTGCCGAAGCCCGCGAGGTTGACCTCCTCGCCCTTCCTCGCGGCATTGACGATGCCGGTCAGCACCGCGTCGACGGTCTTTTTCGCGGCGCTCTTCTCCACGCCGGCTTCGTTCGCAACGTGATCGATCAGTTCGGCTAGCTTCATTCTGGTCTTCCTGTGCTGTGCGAGGCGCCAGAAAGCACGCAAACGCGCGGATGTCACCCGCTCTTGCTCGCGTGCCGCTTGCGATGGGCGAACCTGCACGCCGATACTGCCCGGGTGGCGAAGGCCCGGTCGGCATGGACTTCCATCATCCGTCAGAGAGGCCAAGGCCCTCAGGAGGACAGCGAATGTTCGAGATTGGCGTATTCCACAACGGTGCGTCGAGCCTTCCGGTGGTGCTGACCAAGGACGGCGTCGCGGTGAATGACGGCTCGCTCGCCGAGGTCCACGCCGCCGCGCAGCAAGTCCTGGTAAATCAGGTCCGTCAGGGCATTCTCGCCGAGAAGCTGGGGTTCCAGTCGTTCTGGCTTACCGAGCACCATTTCCAGCCGGAAGGTGCCGAGATGAGCCCGAACCCGCTGTTCACCCAAATGGCGATCGCCGCGCAGACCAAGAAGATCCGCCTCGGCCAATGCGCCAACATCGTCGTCTGGCATCACCCCGTCCGCATCGCCGAGCAGATCGCGCAACTTGACGTGATTAGCGGCGGGCGCGTCGAGTGCGGCGTCGGCCGTGGCTATCAGCCGCGCGAGAACGAGACGCTGGGCCGTCCCTACGGCTCGACCATCCAGGACCAGGAGCGCAACCGCAAGGCCTTCGAGGAGGTCATCGCGATCATCCGCAAATGCTGGACGGAGCCGTCCTTCGTGCATCGCGGCGAGAATTTCTCGATCCCTCCGTCGTACACCAAGTGGAACCACAAGCAGACCATCGCCTATTTCGGCATGGACAAGGTCGAGCGCCGGTTGGAAGACGTCATCGCGATCGGCGCGCCCGACATGTATTCCGCCGGCAACCCCGTGCAGGCGACGACGACGACGCTCAAGGAATTGCAGGTCTTTCCCCAGCCGGTGCAGAAGCCGCATCCGCAGATCTGGGAGCCGCTGACCAGCCCGCGCTCGATCAAATGGGCGGCCGAGCATGGCGTCAACGGCGTGTTCATCGTCGAGCCGAACGACCGGCTGAAGAAGAACATCGACATGTACTACGAGGCGGCCGAGAAAGCCGGCTGGCCCGACATGCTGAACCGCGGCAAGTTCAAATACGGCTGGGACGCGCAGAAGCGCCGCGGCATCATGACCAGCCGCTACATCCACATCACCACGCCCGGCAAGGAGAAGCAGGCGATGGACCGCGCCGCGCGCGCGATGGAGCTGCAGTTCGACTATTACGGCCCGTTCGGCTTCGGCGCGGTGGTGGCGCGCCTCGACGAGCCGATGTTCGACCTCAACAAGCGCGTCACGGCGGAGATGCTGCGCGAGCGCGGCATCGCGATCCAGGGCTCCAAGCAGTTCGTCATCGACAACATCATGAAGATGAAGAACGAGGTCGGCTACGACGATTTCTGCTTCCTCGGCTGGTTCGAGCTCGGCGGCTTCGAGGGCAGCGAGATCGAGGATCAGATGCAACTCTTCGCAGAGGAGGTCATGCCGGTGATCGCGCGCGAGTGCGGCGGCAAGGTCGAGCTGCCGGAGCGCGGCATCAACTACGCGGCCTGAACGCACGGGCGGCGGCCGCGCGGTCGCCGCCCGCTTGTTCCCAACGATAATAACGGAGGAAACCAGGATGCCGAGCAAGCAGAGCGAGCCGCTCGTTACCTTGTACAAGGGCTGGATCGCCGCCCTCACCGCCAACCCGAACATGCCGCTCGACGAGTTGCGGGGGATGTTCGAGCATTGGGGCGACGTGACCGCCGAGCCCGGCGGCGTGGACTACATCGAGACCGATGCCGGCGGTGTGCCAGCACTGTGGGCGGTGCCGAAGGGCTGCGCCGCGGACCGCGTGTTGTTGTGCTCTCACGGCGGCGGCTACGTCACCGGCTCGATGTACACGCATCGCAAGGTCTACGGCCACTTCGCCAAGGCGATCGGCTGCCGCGCGCTCATCGTGCATTACGGCCGCGCGCCGGAGAACATCCATCCGGGGCCGGTGGCCGACATGGTGAAGGCCTATCGCTGGCTGCTCGACCAGGGCATCACGCCCAACCACATCGCG
>DATIMU010000438.1:0-2910 GCA_035475015.1 Acetobacteraceae bacterium | reverse complement strand
GCGGCGGAGCCGAGCAGGAGGCGGCGGGAGATCGTCATGCGGGTTCCTCTCGGGCGGTCGCGTTGGCCGGGAGGCTAGGTTCTGCGGCCGGCGCCGGCAATCCATCCGCGCCCGCAATCCATCTGTGCTCGGGGCGGGTCTTTCGCATCGGCGAAACCAATGGCAGACTCGTGACGTTCGGGCGCGCGGCGCGTCTCGGCGCGTCGGCCCGACCACAACCGCAGGCGGACCCGCTCGGCATGAAACATTGGCGTATCGACGAGGTGGCCTGGGATCGGTTCGATCCGACCAAGGTGGACCCCGACATCGTGCCGCTCGTGAAAGCGGCGGCGATGGTGGAACGCAACGGCGTCGATTACGGCAAGTACCTCAACGGCGTGTTCCCCGACGACCCCGCCTTCCAGCGCGCCGCCGCCGGGTGGGCGGCCGAGGAGGTGCAGCACGGGGACGCGCTCGGCCGCTGGGCGATGCTGGCCGATCCGGGATGGGATTACGAGGCGGCGTTCGCCCGCTACCGCGCGGGGTTCCGCATCGACACCGGCGCCGGCGCCTCGATCCGCGGTTCGCGCACCGGCGAGCTGATCGCCCGCTGCATGGTCGAGACCGGCACGTCGAGCTACTACACGGCACTGGCCGAGGCCACGGAGGAGCCGGTGCTGCAGGTGATCTGCCGGCAGATCGCCGCCGACGAGTTCCGCCATTTCAAGCTGTTCTACGACCACATGCGGCGCTACCTGGCGCGCGAGAACATCGGCGTGCTGCGCCGCCTGCGCATCGCCGCCGGCCGGGTCGGCGAGAGCGAGGATGACGAGCTCGCCTTCGCCTTCCATTGCAGCAACGAACCCGAGGGCACGCCCTACGCGCACGACCGCTGCATCGCCGCCTATATGGGCCGGGCGATGGCGATGTACCGGTTCCGCCACATCGAGCGCGGGATGGGCATGATCTTCAAGGCGGTCGGGCTGAAGCCGCGCGGCCGGCTGTCGGGGTTTTCCGCCCGGATGGCATGGCGGCTGCTGCGCTGGCGGCAGCGGCGGTTTGCCGCGCGGGTGCCGTTGGTGGCTTGAGGCTGGCGGAATACGCTTCGCTCCTTCCGCCCTACGAATGGATCTGTAGGGCGGAAGGAGCGAAGCGTATTCCGCCGCCCGGATCACCGCCGCTCCCCGGCCTCGGGCGGCTCGCCTCCGCTTCCGGCCCAGCTTGCGGGATACACCCCGGCGGCCACGCAGCGGCGAAACGAAGAGAACGGCCAGTCCGCCGAATGTTGGACCAGCCCGTGCTTCACCGGATTGAAATGCGTGTAGTCCATGTGCGTGGCGTAGTCCCGCTCGTCGCGGATGGTGTGTTCCCAATAGCGGCGCTGCCATATGCCGCGTTCGCCCTTGCGGCGCATCGCGACGGAGCGGGGTTCGCTTTTGGGCAAGGAACCGGAGAACGCCGCCTTGATCGCCTGCCACCGGGCGGGGAAGTTGATGTCGTCCGGCGGCAGCGTCCACAGGCAATGCATGTGTTCGGGCAGGACGACCCAGGCATCGATGTGGAAGGGCGCGCGAGCGCGCACTTTTCGGACGGCCTCGCGAAAAGCGCCGATATCGGTGACCAGCAGGTTGGACCCGCGATCAAGCAAATTGACCGTGAAGAAATAGGTCCTGCCCGGAACCCCGTTGCGGCGATATTCGGGCATCGGTCGAGTATGGACGATCGGCGGGCGATGGCGGAATGCGCTTCGCTCCTTCCGCCCTACGGGTTCTCGTGTAGGGCGGAAGCCATTCCGCCGCCTACCTCGCAAGTTGTTTACCTTCTGGGCGAATCCGCGTAATTCCCGGGCGGGGGAGGACCGTCCCGATGACCGAGAAACCGAGCGATCACCGGCCGCTCCGCCGGGTGCATTGGGTGCGGTTGCTCCTGCTGGTGCCGTTTGTCGCCGTGCTGTGGGTGCCCTGGTACAATCGCGTCGAGCCGGCGATCGGCGGGGTGCCGTTCTTCTATTGGTATCAGATGCTCTGGATCGTGCTCTGCGCGGCGGTGTGCCTGATCGTCTACCGCGCCGAGAGCTGAGCGATGAACTGGACCGCCCTCACCGTCTTCGTCCTGCTGTTCCTGTTCGTCACCTGGCTCGGCTTCTACGCCGCGCGCTGGCGGCGCGGCGATCTCGACCTGCTGCATGAATGGGGGCTGGGCGGCCGGCGCTTCGGCACCTTCGTCACCTGGTTCCTGCTCGGCGGCGATCTCTATACCGCCTACACCTTCATCGCCGTCCCCGCCTTGATGTTCGGCGCCGGCGCGCTCGGCTTCTTCGCCGTGCCGTACACCATCATGATCTTCCCCATCCTCTACGTGGTGTTCCCTCGGCTGTGGTCGGTAGCGCACCGGCACGGCTATGTCACGGCGGCGGATTTCGTGCGCGGGCGGTTCGGCAATCGCTGGCTGGCGCTGGCCGTGGCGATCACCGGCATCTTCGCGACCATGCCCTATATCGCCCTGCAGCTCGTCGGTATGCAGGTGGTGATCGGCGCGATGGGGGTGGAGACCACCGGCTGGCTGGGCGACCTGCCGCTCATCATCGCCTTTGTCATCCTCGCCGCCTTCACCTACACCAGCGGACTGCGCGCGCCGGCGATGATCGCGGTGGTCAAGGATGCGCTGATCTACATCACGGTGATCGCCGCGGTGATCGTCGTGCCGATCCATCTCGGCGGCTACGGCGCGATCTTCGCCAAGATCCCGCCCGCCAAACTGATCCTCGCGGCACCCGGCGCCGGCACCCTGGGCAGCTTCAGCGCCTACGCCACCCTGGCGCTGGGCTCGGCGTTGGCGCTCTTCCTCTATCCGCACGCGATCACCGGCATCCTGAGCTCCTCGAGTGCTCGGGTGATCCGGCGCAACGCGGCGCTGCTGCCGGCCTATTCG
>DATIMU010000437.1:0-2307 GCA_035475015.1 Acetobacteraceae bacterium | reverse complement strand
GTCAGCATCGCCCGTCGAAAAATCGGTCAATAACGAAACGAAAGGTTCGGAAACATGCCCTCAATCATCCGTGACGCCGCCGTTGCTTCCATCGCCGATGTCGGCAAGGTTCGCCTGGGCGGCATGGCGCCCGCGCTAAAGCCCGCGACCGTCGCCGACAGCGGCAAGGTTCGTCTCGGTGGCATGGCACCCGCGCTGAAGTCCGCGACGGTCGCCGATAGCGGCAAGGTCCGTCTCGGCGGCATGGCGCCCGTACTGAAGCCCGTCACGGTCGCCGAGAGTGGCACGGTTCGCCTGGGCGGCATGGCGCCCGCGCTGAAGCCCGCGACGGTCGCCGATAGCGGCAAGGTTCGTCTCGGCGGCATGGCGCCCGCGCTGAAGCCCGCGACGGTCGCCGATGGTGGCACGGTTCGTCTCGGCGGCATGGCGCCCTCGCTGAAGCCCGCCACCGTTGCCGACAGCGGGAAGGTTCGGCTCGGCGGTATGGCGCCGACGATCTGAGCAGTTCGCGGCGCCGGCCGCCTGCTCACAGGTTGTTCTGGATCGGTCGGACGCCGCCGGGGTAAGACCCGGCGGTCGCTCGACCGGTACTTGTTGGGAGTGCGTGCGTGACCGATCAGCCCGATCCGACTGAGCGAACCGCGTCCGGACCGCTCGTTACGTTCCACCGCTTCGTCCCCGGGGCACGCATTCCGCAGCGCGCCGATCGCTCAGCCATCGGGACCATGCCGACCCGGGCCTTTCGTTATTGTGAGCCGATCGTGACAGCCTCGGCATTCGGCTACTACATCTTTCCGCCGATCACCTTCAGCCTGATGTGGGACGGTACCGACGTGATCTGGACGTGGGAAGGCCAGGCGGACTGGTATCCGCTGCACGTCGCCCAGTTCCCCGGCTTTCGCGAGACCTTCGACGACGCCGCGCCGGAGGAGATCCGAGAGTTTTCCCCGCCGTTCCTCGGCGCCATGCAGGAGGCCGGCATCGTGCAGATCTGGAGCGGGCTCGTCGCGCGCACCGCGCCCGGCTGGAGCCTGCTGGTCCGTCCGCTCGCCAACCTGCCGCGCAGCCAGAACTACGAACTCTACGAGGGCGTCGTGGAGACCGACCGCTGGTTCGGGCCGCTGTTCACCAATCTGCGCCTGACCAAGACCAACGTGCCGATCGAGTTCCGCGCCGACTATCCGCTGTTTCAGGTCCAGGCGATCCCGCGCGAGGTCTACGACGACCAGGCGCAGAACAACTACACCGTGGTGCCGGACGTGCGGAGCCTGCGGCCGGAGGATTGGGACGACTATTACGACACGGTCGTCAGGCCCAACGTGCAGGAGGATCGGCCACGTGGCCAATACGCCACCGCCGCGCGCAAGCGACGCAAGAGCGAGCAGGATTGACACGGGCGAGATCGACCGGTGGCGGACTTCAGTCCGCCACCTTCATTCAGTCGATGAAATGCACCACTTCGCCGTGCCGCGCCTCGGTCGGCAGGCAAAGAGCGGCGAGCGCGGGCGCCACGGATTTGGGACGGCGCAGCACGGCGGCATCCTCGCCCGGGAACGCCTGGCGACGCAGCCGGGTGGCGACCACGCCCGGATCGAACAGATTGATCCTGAGCCGGCCGGTCTTCACCTCGTCCGCCCAAGTCAGGACGAGATGCTCGGACCCGGCCTTGGTGGCCCCGTAGGCACCCCAATAGGCGCCCGGATGACGGGCCCGGGCATCGGTCACGAACACGGCGCGGCCGGCCTCCGCCGCCTGCAGCAGCGGGCCGCAAGTGCGGATCAGGCGCCAGGTGGCGCCGAGATTGACCGCGATCACCTCGGCCCAGTCGTTCGGCAGGATGTGGGAGGTGGGCGTCAGCTTGCCGAGCGCGCCGGCGCAATGCGCCAGCACGTCCAATCGGCGAAACCGCTCGAACAGGCTCGGCCCGATCGCGTCGAGTTGGTCGCCCTCGCACAAATCGAGCGGCAGCAGGGTCGCCGTGCCGCCGGCCGAGCGGATCGCGTCGTCGGTCTCCTCGAGCCCGCCCTCGGTGCGCGCGGTGATCACGACATGCGCCCCGAAGCCGGCAAGCGCGATCGCGGACGCCGCGCCGATACCGCGGCTGGCCCCCGTGACAAGCGCGATCCGGCCATCAAGCGGGCCGGGCATCTCAGCGGCTCTCGGTGAGCAGGCTGAGCTGGCGCTCGGAGTTGTCCGCCATGTCGGGCAGCGGGATGGGATAGTCGCCGGTGAAGCAGGCGTCGCAATAATGCGGCCGCTCGGGCTGCCGGCCCGGCTTGCCCAGGGCGCGATAGAGGCCGTCGATCG
>DATIMU010000436.1:0-10857 GCA_035475015.1 Acetobacteraceae bacterium | reverse complement strand
CGCTCTACGACGCGATCCGCGCCGACCCGATGCAGGACTGGGCGCCGCGGGTGAAGATCTTCGCCGGCAAGGCGGCGGCCGGGTATCATCAGGCCAAGCTCATCATCAAGCTCGCCCACGACGTCGCCCGCGTCATCAACGCCGACCCGGTGGTCGGCGACCGGCTGAAAATGGTGTTCCTGCCGAATTATCGCGTCAGCCTGGCCGAGACGATCATCCCCGCGGCCGATCTCTCCGAGCAGATCTCGACCGCCGGGATGGAGGCGTCCGGCACCGGGAACATGAAGCTCGCCCTGAACGGCGCGCTCACCATCGGGACGCTGGACGGCGCCAACATCGAGATCCGCGAGCATGTCGGCGCCGAGAACATGTTCATTTTCGGCCTGGAGGCCGCCGAGGTCGAGGCACGCCGCGCCGGCGGGGTCGACGCGACGGAGGCCATCGCCGGCAGCGGCGCACTGTCCGGGACGCTGGCGGCGATCGAGGCCGGCGTGTTCTCGCCCGACGAGCGGGATCGCTACCACGGGCTGGTCCATGCGCTGCGCCATCACGACCATTTCCTGGTCTGCGCGGATTTCGCCGCCTATTTCGCGGCCCAGCGCGAGACCGATGCCTTGTGGCGCGATCCCGCAGCGTGGTGGAAGGCGAGCATCCTGAACACCGCCGGCGTGGCCTGGTTCTCGTCCGATCGGTCCATCAGGGACTATGCACGGGAGCTGTGGAACGTGCCATCATGGCCTGAGGCGTAACGAGCCCCCCGGCGGCAAGCCGGGAGGGCAGCGGGGAGAGCGACGCATCATGCCGCCGAGATCGACGCAGAGCGCCCCGATCGCGCGGACGGCGATGGCCTATGTGCTCGCCGGCGGGCGCGGCACGCGGCTCGAGGAACTCACCGACCGGCGCGCCAAGCCGGCGGTGCCGTTCGGCGGGAAATCCCGCATCATCGATTTCGCCTTGTCGAACGCGCTCAACTCCGGCATCCGGCGCATCGGTGTCGCGACGCAGTACAAGGCACACAGCCTGATCCGCCATCTGCAGCGCGGCTGGAACTTCTTCCGCCCCGAGCGCAACGAGAGCTTCGACATCCTGCCGGCCAGCCAGCGGGTGCCGGGTGCCGACTGGTACGCCGGCACCGCCGACGCGGTCTATCAGAACATCGACATCATCGAGGATTACGCGCCCGAGCACATCGTCGTGCTGGCCGGCGATCACATCTACAAGATGGACTATGAGCAGATGCTGCAACAGCACGTCGACCAGCGGGCCGACGTGACGGTCGGCTGCATCGAGGTGCCGCGCATGGAGGCGGTCGGCTTCGGCGTCATGCATGTCGACGAGACCGACCGCATCATCGCCTTTATCGAGAAGCCGGCCGATCCGCCCGCCATGCCGGGACGGCCCGATACCGCGCTGGCCAGCATGGGCATCTACGTGTTCGCCACGAAATTCCTCATCGAGCAGTTGCAGCGCGACGCGGCGGAGCCCGGCTCCAGCCGCGACTTCGGGAAGGACATCATTCCGTTCCTGGTGACGCACGGCAAGGCGGTGGCACATCGCTTCTCGCAATCCTGCGTCCGCTCCAGCGCGGAATCCGAGGCCTACTGGCGCGACGCGGGTACCCTCGACGCCTATTGGGAAGCGAATATCGACCTCACCGACGTGGTGCCGGCGCTCGACCTGTTCGACCGCGACTGGCCGATCTGGACTTATGCCGAAATCACGCCGCCGGCCAAGTTCGTGCACGACGTCGACGGGCGGCGCGGCGCGGCCATTTCTTCCCTTGTTTCCGGCGGTTGCATCGTCTCCGGCGCCAGCCTTCGGCGAACGTTGCTGTTCACCGGTGTGCACGCGCATTCCTACGCGCGCATCGAGAACGCGGTGATCCTGCCCGACGTGGATATCGGCCAGGGTGCGCGGCTGACCAACGTTGTCGTCGACAAGGGGGTCCGCATCCCGCCGGGGCTCGTGGTGGGCGAGGACCCGGAACTCGACCTCACGCGGTTCCGCCGCACAGCGAAAGGCATCTGCCTGATAACGCAGCCGATGATCGAACGCCTGTCCGCATGACGCCGTGAAGGTTCTGGCCGTCGTCTCGGAAATCTTTCCGCTGGTGAAGACCGGGGGGCTCGCCGACGTAGCGGGCGCGCTGCCGCTCGCGCTCGCCCCGCTCGGCGTGCAAGTTGCCTCGCTGATCCCGGGCTACCCCGCGGTGACGGACGCGCTCGCCGGCGCCGAAATCGTCCGCAGCTACGGCGATCTGTTCGGGGGCGCGGCGCGATTGCTGCGGGGCCGCGCGGCGGGGCTGGAATTGATGGCTATCGACGCGCCGCATCTCTACGGCAGGCCGGGCAACCCGTATGTCGGGCCGGACGGGCAGGACTGGCCAGACAACGCGATCCGCTTCGCGGCACTCGCGGCCGTGGCGAGCGATGTCGGTACGGGGGCGGTCGCGGACTTCGTGCCGGACGTCGTGCACGCGCATGACTGGCAAGCCGGACTGACGGCGGCCTATCTGCGCTACGGCGGCGGCGATCGTCACCGTCCGGGCACGGTGATGACGGTACACAATCTCGCCTTCCAGGGCCAGTTCCCCGCTTCCTTGGTGCCGACGCTCGGGCTGCCCTGGAGCGCTTACACGCCGGAGGGCGTCGAGTATTATGGCGCAATCGGCTTCCTGAAGGCCGGTTTGGCGCTGTCGGACCGGATCACCACGGTCTCGCCGAGCTACGCCGCCGAGATCCGCACCAGCGACGGAGGAATGGGGATGGACGGGCTGCTGCGCGCCCGCGCGCGGGAAGTGCGTGGCATTCTGAACGGCATCGACGACGCGGTGTGGAACCCGGCGGCCGACCCACTGATCGCGCGGAATTTCGATACCACCAGACTGATGGAGCGGCGGGCAAATAAAGCCGAATTGCAGGCGCGGCTTGGTCTGGCGGCGGACCCCGACGCTCTGCTGTTCGGCGTGATAAGCCGGCTCACCTGGCAGAAAGGGCTCGATCTGCTGCTCGACGCCATCCCTGATCTGCTGGCGCGGGGCGTCCAACTCGCCCTGCTCGGCTCGGGCGACCCGGCACTGGTCGAGGGCTTCGTCACAGTGGCGGCGACGCATCCGGGACGGGTGGGCTGTGTGATCGGATACAACGAAACGCTCGCCCATCTTATCCAGGCGGGCGCCGATGCCATCCTGGTACCGTCGCGCTTCGAACCTTGCGGGCTGACGCAGCTTTGCGCGCTACGCTACGGCGCACTGCCCGTCGTGGCGCGGGTTGGCGGGCTGGCGGATAGCGTGATCGATACCAATGAAATGGCCCTGACCAATGGCGTCGGCACCGGCCTGCAATTCGCGCCGGTGACACGCGACGCGCTCACCGGTGCGATCCAACGCGCCGTCGAGCTGTGGCACGAGCCGGAGGCGTGGCGGACGGTGCAACGCAACGCCATGCAAACCGACGTATCATGGCGACGGCCAGCCGCGCATTACGCGGCCCTATACGGCGAACTCCTCGCCGAGCGCACCGCGTGAGCGGGTTCGTCGTCACGCGGGGCACGCCCGAGCCGCTGGGCGCCGCCGTGGACGCCAGCGGCGTCAACGTCGCCGTGTGGTCGGCACACGCCGAGGCAATCGAGTTCTGCTTGTTCGACGCCAAGGGTGAGCGGGAAATCGCGCGCGTCCGCCTGCCGGAGCGCAGCGGCGACGTTTTCCACGGGCATGTCGCGGGCATCGGCATCGGCGCGCGCTACGGGCTGCGCGCGCATGGCCCATGGGACCCGGCGCGCGGCCATCGGTTCAATCCGGCCAAGCTGCTCGTCGACCCGTTCGCTACCGAGATCGACCGGCCGTTCAAGCTCGATCCGGCGATGTTCGACACCGGCGCACTGAACCCGGCGGACAGCGCCGCCGGGATGCCGAAGGGGATTGTCGGCGCGCCCGAAGCCATCCCGGCGTGCCGGGCGTCGGTCGGCCTCGACCGCCAGACGATCTACGAGCTTCACGTGCGCGGCTTCACTCAGGGCCACCCCGACATTCCGCCCGCGCTACGCGGAACCTTCGCGGGGCTGGCGCATCCGGCGGCGATCGAGCATCTGCGGCGCCTCGGCATCACGGCCGTCGAGTTGATGCCGGCCGCCGCGTGGCTCGACGAGCGGCACCTGCCGCCACTCGGACTGGCGAACTATTGGGGCTACAATCCGGTGGCGTTTCTCGCCCCCGATCCACGGCTCGCACCCGGTGGCTGGGCCGAGATCCGCGCTGCCGTGACCGCCCTGCAAGATGCCGGGATCGCGGTGCTGCTCGACGTGGTTTTCAACCACACCGGCGAGGGCGATCACCTGGGGCCGACCGTCTCGCTGCGGGGGCTCGATAATGCCAGCTATTACCGCCTGCTGCCCGGCGATTTTTCCCGATATGTCAACGACACCGGATGCGGCCACACCCTTGCGCTCGACCGTCCGCCGATGCTGCGTCTCGCGATGGAGGCGCTGCGCTGCTGGGCGACGCGCGCGGGGATCGACGGATTCCGCTTCGACCTCGCCACGACGCTGGGACGCCGCGCCGACGGGTTCGATCCCGATGCCCCGTTGTTCGAGGCGATCGACCAGGACCCCGTGCTGCGGGACCGCGTGCTGATCGCCGAGCCCTGGGATGTCGGCGAGGGCGGCTACCGGCTCGGGGCCTTCCCCGACGGCTGGGGCGAGTGGAACGACCGGTTTCGCGACACTGTGCGGCGGTTCTGGCGCGGCGACGCGGGGATGGTCGGGGAACTCGCCACGCGACTCTCGGGTTCAGCCGATATCTTTGGCGCGCGACACCGGCTGGTCTCGTGCAGCATGAATTTCGTCACCATCCATGACGGGTTCACCCTAGCGGACCTCGTCGCGCACGAGCGCAAGCACAACGAGGCGAACGGCGAGCACAATCGCGACGGCACCGACGACAATCATTCGTGGAATCACGGCGTCGAGGGTCCGTCCGACGATCCCGCGATCCGCGCGGCGCGTCTCGGCGATGTCCGCGCGCTGCTCGCCACGCTGCTGCTCGCGCGCGGCACGCCGATGCTGTCGATGGGCGACGAATGCGGCCGCACCCAGCAGGGCAACAACAATGCCTACTCGCAGGACAACCCAATCTCCTGGTTCGACTGGGCCGGAGTGGATCAGGCGCTGACCGGCTTCACCGCGCGGCTCATCGCGGCACGCCGCGCCTGCGACGCGCTGACGGGCACGTGCCCGCTCATTGGCGGCCCGATCGACGCGAGCGGCATTCCTGACGTCGCCTGGCTGACGCTCGACGGGCGCGCGATGACGGTCGGGGACTGGCAGGCGCCGGACAACCGCTCCCTCGTCGCGGTGCTTTACGGGGCAGGCAGCCGGGCGGTGGTGGTGCTCCACGCCGGCCGCGAGCCGGCCCAGGTGATGTTGCCCGCGCCGCGCACGGGGCACCGCTGGCATCTCGTGGTCGATAGCCAACAGCCGCAGCGGCAAGGCCAGATCGAGCGGGAGATCGAGACAGCCGCCCGCTCGGTGCTGTTCGTGATCGAGATGGCGGCTGGTTGACCAAACCGCGGCGCGTTGCGATTTGTGCTGCCGGCGCGGATCGGAGAATTGCCATGTCAGCTTCGTCCCCAGTAACCGACGACCGGACCGTCGATCGGATTCTTCGCCACGTCGACGACAATCTCGACCGCTCGCGCGAGGCCCTGTTCGCCCTGCTCCGCATTCCGAGCATCAGCGCCCAGCCGGCGCACGCGCCCGATTGCCTGCGAGCCGCCGAGTGGATGCGCGACCAATTCGCCGGCCTCGGCTTCGAGGTATCCATTCGTCCGACCCCAGGGCATCCGGTGGTGCTGGCGCACCATGCCGGGCCGCCCGGCTATCGTGGGCCGCACATCCTGTTCTACGGCCATTACGACGTGCAGCCGCCGGACCCGCTCGAACTCTGGACCAGCCCGCCCTTCGAGCCTCAGCTGGTCGACGGCCCGCGTGGCAAACGGATCGTCGCGCGTGGCGCGGTGGACGATAAAGGCCAGGTGACCATGTTCATCGAGGCCCTGCGCGCGTGGCATAGCGTCGGCGGCGGCATCCCGGCGCGAATCACGGTGCTGATCGAGGGCGAGGAGGAGGTCGGCAGCGTCAATCTCGACGCTTTCCTCGAAGCCAACAAGGACGCGCTGAAATCGGACCTCGCCCTCATCAGCGATACCGGCATGTGGGACGTCGACACGCCCGCGATTACCACGCGGCTCCGCGGGCTCGTCTATACGCAGGTGACGCTGAAGGGACCGGCGCGCGATCTGCATTCGGGGCTGTTCGGCGGCTCGGCGCTCAATCCTATCAACGCGCTGACCCGCATCCTGGGCGAGCTGCACGACGCCGACGGACGGGTACAGTTGCCCGGCTTTTACGACGGGGTGAAGCCGGTCTCGCCGGAACAGGCCCGCCAATGGGAGGCGTTGGGCTTCGACGAGGCGGCGTTCCTCGGGGGGATCGGCCTCTCCGCGCCGGGCGGGGAGAGCGGTCTTCCGCCATTGCAGCGGTTGTGGGCGCGCCCGACGGCGGATATCAACGGCATCTGGGGCGGCTATACCGGACCGGGCAGCAAGACGGTGATCGCGGCGGAGGCATCGGCAAAAGTCTCGTTCCGGCTGGTCCCCGAACAGGACCCGCAGGCGATTGCCGACGGTTTTCGTCACTTTCTCGCCGAACGCACGCCGCCGGGCGCCAAGGTGGAGCTGGAGATGTTCGGCGCCTCTCCGGGCATCGAGATCGCCACCGATTCGCCCTGGGTGCGCGCGGCGGAGGCGGCGCTCGGGGAGGAATACGGCCGGCCGGCGTTGCTAATGGGTAGCGGCGGCTCGATCCCGGTGGTGGAGTCGTTCCGCCGCACGCTCGGCATCGACAGCCTGCTGATGGGCTTCGGGCTGGACGACGACCAGGTGCACAGCCCGAACGAGAAATTCGAGCTGCGCTGCTTCCACCACGGCATCCGCTCGCACGTCCGATTGCTGGGCAAGTTCGCCCAGGCTTGATGTTGCGCGCGGCGCGGCTGCGGATCGCCAACCTGCGCAGCCGCATCGCCGGCCCATTCGAGCTGGCGATCGAGGTCGGCGAGTGCGTCGCCATCACCGGCGCGTCGGGCTCCGGCAAAAGCCTGTTGTTGCGCATGATCGCCGACCTTGATCCCAACGAGGGCGAGGCCCTGCTGGACGGCCGCGATCGCAGGCGCTTCCACGCCCCGGAATGGCGCCGTCAGGTGGTCTACAGCGCGGCCGAGCCGGGTTGGTGGGGCGAGCTGCCGCTCGACCATTTTCCTGCGAGCGAGCACGCGCGGGTACTGGCGTTGGCCGACCATCTCGGTGTCGCGCCCGAGCGCATGCGCGACACTCTTGCGCGGCTGTCCACCGGCGAGCGGCAGCGGCTCGCGCTCATCCGCGCCCTGCTGCTCGACCCGCCCGTGCTGCTGCTCGACGAGCCCACCGGCGCGCTCGACACCACTGCGACCGCGTGCGTCGAGACCGTGCTGCGCGAACGGCTCGCCGGCGGAACGGCAATGCTGGTCGTGACGCACAGCGACGAACAGGCCGCGCGGCTCGGAAATCGGCGCTTTCGCATGGCGGAACGGCGCCTGTCGCCGGAATGACGCCGATCATCCTCACCATCCCCGATCTCGCGATCGCGGCCTCGCTCATCGTACTGGACGGCGTGCTTTCGGTGGCGCTGCGGCTCGGTTTGCACCGCCAGCTGGCGATTGCCGCGATCCGGCTGGTGGTGCAACTCGTGCTAATCGGGTTCATCCTGCGCGGCGTCTTCGCCCTCGCCTCGCCGCTGCTGACCTTGGGCGTGGTCCTGGTGATGATTGCGATTGCCGGGCGCGAGGTGGCGGCGCGACCCGAACAACGGCTCGCCCGGTTCGGCAATTATACCATTGGCGCGAGCGCCGTCGCGTTCGCGACGTTGCTCACTGCGATCCTGGCACTCACCACCGCGATTCGCCCGACGCCGTGGTACGACCCGCGCTACGCGATCCCGCTCGCAGGCATCGTGCTCGGCAGCGTGCTGAACGGCGCCAGCCTGGCACTCGACGCGCTGCTCAGCGGCGTGATGCAGCAACGCGCGGCGATCGAGGCGCGCCTGGCACTCGGCGGCACCATCGGGCAGGCGATGCGCCCCCTGATCCGCGACGCGATAAGACGCGCGCTGCTGCCGATCGTGAACCAGATGTCGGCCGCCGGGCTCGTCACCTTACCGGGCATCATGACCGGGCAGATCCTTGCCGGCATGGCGCCGCTGGAGGCAGTGAAATACCAGATCCTACTGATGTTCCTGCTGGCCGGCGGCAGCGGACTGGCGGCGGTCGCCGTGACCTTCCTCGGCGCTCGTCGGCTGACCGACGACCGACAGCGATTGCGGATCGACCGCCTGACCCAGAAGATGAAAGGGCACGCGGCGTGATCTTCGACCTCGCGGTGATCGGCGGCGGCATCAACGGCTGCGGCATCGCGCGGGACGCGGCGGGACGCGGCCTTTCCGTGGTGCTGCTGGAGCAGGGCGATCTCGCGGGTGCGACGTCGTCGGCCTCGACCAAGCTGATCCACGGCGGCCTGCGCTACCTCGAACGATACGAGTTCCGGCTGGTCCGCGAATCGCTGGCCGAGCGCGAGGTACTGCTGCGCGCCGCCCCGCATATCGCCTGGCCGCTGCGCTTCGTGCTGCCGCACCACAAGGGGCTGCGGCCCTGGCCGCTGATCCGGCTGGGACTTTTCATCTATGACCATCTCGGCGGGCGACGCATCCTGCCGCCGACGCGCACGCTCGATCTGCGTGGGGACCCGGCGGGGGCGCCGCTGCAGGCGCGCTATCGGCGCGCCTTCGAGTATTCAGATTGCTGGGTGGACGATGCGCGCCTCGTCGTGCTGAACGCGCGCGACGCGGCGGACCGCTCGGCCGACATCCGCACGCGCACGCGCTGCATCCATGCACGTCGGGAGAATGGGATGTGGCGGCTCACCCTCGACGGCGCAGGCGAGATCGCGGCGCGCGTGCTGGTGAACGCCGGCGGTCCGTGGGTCTCGCACATCCTGGGCAGCGTCGTGCGCGCCATCGCACCGATGCGGGTCCGCATGGTCAAGGGCAGCCACATCGTCGTGCCCCGGCTGTTCGCGCACGACCGCTGTTACATCTTCCAGAATGCCGACGGCCGCGTCTGCTTCGCGATCCCTTATGAGGGCGATTTTACCCTCATCGGCACCACCGACGAGGACTACGCGGGCGATCCGGCCGCCGTCGCGATCACACCGGAGGAGGAAGCCTATCTCTGCGCGGCGGTGAACGACTATTTCCAGGCGCCGGTGTCGCGATCGGACATCGTGTGGCGCTATTCGGGCGTGCGCCCGCTGCGTGACGACGGCGCGAGTGCCGCGCAGGAGGCGACGCGGGATTACGTGCTGGAGCTCGACGCACCGGACGGAATGCCGCCGCTGCTGTCGGTGTTCGGCGGCAAGATCACCACGTTTCGCCGGCTGGCCGAGGCCGCGTTGGTACGCTTGGCACCGTTCTTTCCTCGGCTGGGTCCGTCATGGACCGCCGACGCGAAGCTGCCCGGCGGGGATTTTTCGTGGGACGGGGCGGCGGCGCTCGCACGGCAGCTGCAAGCGCGGTACGCCTTCTTGTCGGACGCGACAGCCGCGCGGCTGACCCGAAGCTACGGGACGCGGGCCGCCGCGATGATGGGCGATGCCCGTGCGGCTGCCGATCTCGGTCGCGACTTCGGCCACTCGCTGACCGAGCGCGAGGTCGTCTGGCTGGTCGAGCACGAGTGGGCGCGCTCGGCGGAGGACATCCTGTGGCGCCGGAGTAAGCTCGGGCTGCGCCTGTCTGGCGAGCAAGCGGGGGCACTGGGGGATTTTCTGTCATCGAAGCGCAACCACGCCGGCTGGTGACAAGCGAGGCGGCAGCGGGCTAACACCCGGGCGCTTCCCCGGAGGGAAGCCAGCTCCGGGTGAACAGTATGTCCATCGCTCCTTCGGCACTGGCCATCGGCCGGCGCCTGCCGAACGCCTGGGATCTCGCGGCGATCGTGTGCGTGTTCGGCGTGCTGGTCGGCGTCGCGCGTGTCGCGAGCAACACCTTCGCGCCGCTTTCGGCACCGGAAGCCGTCGCGGTGCATCTCGATCCGATCTACCTGCCGGGCTACGCGGTGCGCACCACCCTGCGCATGTTCGCGGCCTTGGTGGCGTCGCTGCTGTTCACCTTCACCTTCGCCACCGCCGCCGCCAAGAGCCGCCGGGCGGGCGTGGTGCTGATTCCGCTGCTCGACATCCTGCAATCGGTGCCGATCCTCGGTTTTCTCACGTTTACCGTGGTGTTCTTCATGAGTCTGTTTCCCGGCCGCGTGCTGGGGCTGGAGTTGGCGGCGATCTTTGCCATTTTCACCAGCCAGGCGTGGAACATGGCGTTCAGTCTCTATCAGTCGCTTCAGACCGTGCCGCGTGACCTCGAGGAAGCCTCGGCGAGCTTCCACCTCACCGCGTGGCAGCGGTTCTGGCGACTGGAGGTACCGTTCGCGATACCCGGGCTGGTGTGGAACACCATGATGTCGATGTCGGGCGGCTGGTTCTTCGTCGTCGCATCGGAGGCGATCTCGGTCGGCGACAACACCTGGAAGCTGCCGGGGATCGGCTCTTACGTCGCTCTCGCGCTGGAGCGGCGGGACATCGCGGCGGTGCTCTATGCCATCCTGGCGATGCTGGTGGTGATCCTGCTGTACGACCAGCTGCTGTTCCGCCCGCTGGTCGCGTGGTCGGCCAAGTTCCGCGTCGAGGTCACGGCCGGCGCGACGGCGGTCGATCCTTGGGTACT
>DATIMU010000435.1:0-7999 GCA_035475015.1 Acetobacteraceae bacterium | reverse complement strand
GCCAGGATGTTGAGCCCGGCGTCGATCTCGTTCCAGTTCAGCCGGACCATGCCGGCGGGGTTGGTATAGGCGGTGCCGGCGTCGTAGGCCTTGGCACTGCCGCCGGCGAAGGCGTTGCCCATCGAGTCGGACGTTCCTTCGCGCAGGGCAAATCCCGCCGCGTGCGCGGCGCCCGTCGTGCCCAGCAACCCGGCCAGGCCGGCGGTCACGAACCCGACCGCCGCGACGCCGGCGCCCGATCTGCCGCTTCGCATGAGCGTCTCCCCCCAAATAATCGTTCCGGCCGGAACTCCATGCGTTGGTATTCAGCTTAAATTGCCCGACGTCGCCTCGGCACGGGAATTCTGGCTGGGCGGATCGATCGGTCCGGGCTGCGTGGCTTCCGTGCAAGGCGGCCCCCTGACCTTCAGGCCCGGCTGGGCTATAGCGGGCGCATGAGTTTGCCGCGTTCCGTGATTCGCATCGGCCTCAACGTCATGCTCGACGGCCTGCTGGCCGCGCTGTCGGTGCCGGTGGCGCGCTGGATCGCCGATCCGACGGGGCAGTACCTGTTCCCGCTCTGGGCGCCTCTCGGCGGGGCCGTCGCCTTGCTAGCGGCCGGGCTGCCCTTCCGGCTCTCCTTGCAATACTGGCGCTTCGCCGGCCTGGGCGACCTGCTGGGGGTTGCCGGGTGCAGCGTGCTGGGGGCCATCCTGTTTGCCCTGCTGGCCGCCCTCACCCATCTGCCGACGCCCAACCCTGCGCTGCCGATCATCCACGCGCTCACCCTGCTCACCTTCCTGGGCACCCCCCGGGTGATCTACCGGCGGCTCCAGGTCCACCGGACAACCGGCTTGTTCGCCTCCGACGAGGGCGTGCAGACCGTGCTGCTGGTGGGCTCGGGGGAGGATTCCGACCTGTTCCTGCGGGCACTGGCGCAGGATCGACGCCAGCCACTGCGGGTCGTGGGTATTCTCGCCCTCGGCGCGCGCCAGATCGGGCGGCGCATCCACGGCGCGCCGATCCTCGGCACCGTGAACGAAGCCGAAGCGGTGCTGCAGCGCCTCGGCGAGGAGGATCGCCTGCCCACGACGATGGTGGTGGTGACGCCCGACCTGTCCGGCGCGACCCTGCTCGGCTTGCTGGCGCACGCCGAGGCGCATGGCCTGATCGTCCGCCGCGCCTCCCGTCCCACCCTGCTGCACCCGGCCTCCCGCCCGGTGGGGCTGGAACTCAAGCCGGTCGCCATCGAGGAATTGCTCAACCGGCCGCAGGTGCCGCTCGACCGCGAGGGCATGGCGCGGCTGATCCAGGGCCGGCGGGTTATCGTCACCGGCGCCGGCGGCACGATCGGCAGTGAGCTCGCCCGCCAGGTCGCCGGCTTCGGCCCCGAGCAGCTCATCCTGCTCGACAACGGCGAATACGCCCTGTGGCAGATCGACCTGGAACTCACCGAGACCTACCCGGCGGTCGCCCGGCGCGCCATTATCGCCGACATCCGTGACGAGCCGCGTATCCGCGCCATCTTCGCCGACGCGCGCCCCGAGCTGGTGTTCCACGCCGCCGCGCTGAAGCATGTCCCGATGGTGGAGGACAACCCGCTCGAGGGCCTGCTGACCAACACGATCGGCACCCGCCACGTCGCCGACGCCGCGCGCGCCGCCGGGGCGACGGCGATGGTGCTGATCTCCACCGACAAGGCGGTGAACCCGACCAGCGTGATGGGCGCCTCGAAGCGCATGGCGGAGATGTACTGCCAGGCGCTGGACATCGCGGCCCACACCTCCGGCGCCGGAATGCGCTGTGTCACCGTCCGCTTCGGCAACGTGCTCGGCAGCACGGGATCCGTCGTGCCGCTGTTCCAGCGCCAGCTCGAGCGCGGCGGCCCGCTCACCGTCACGCATCCCGACATGCAGCGCTACTTCATGACGGTGCGCGAGGCGGTCGGCCTCGTGCTGCAGGCGAGCGTGCTCGGCGCCGGCGACACCGTGCTGCCGTCCGGCAATGACGGCGGCATCTTCGTGCTCGACATGGGCGATCCGGTGAAGATCGTGGATCTCGCGCGCCAGATGATCCGCCTCGCCGGATTGCGCCCCGACGACGACGTGGAGATCCGCTTCACCGGCCTGCGGCCGGGCGAGAAACTGTTCGAGGAGCTGTTCCACGGCCGCGAGCCGCCGGTGCCGACCGGCTTTCCCGGCCTGCTCATGGCGAGCCCCCGCACCGCCGACCCGGCGATCGTCGGCCGTGCCCTCGACGAGATCGCCGCCGCCTGTCGCAGCGAGCAGCCGCGCCTCGCGCTGCAGCTGCTCGGCCGCCTGGTGCCGGAGTTCGAGCACAACCCGAACGGCGCGGTCTCCGCGCGCGCATGAAGGATTTTCCCCCGCGATGACCCAGCCCGCCGTGCCGTTCCTCGACCTCAAGGCGCAGCAAAAGCGGATAGAACCCGAGCTGCGCCGGCGGCTGGAGGCGGTGCTGGCGCATTGCCAGTTCGTGCTTGGCCCCGAAGTCGCGGAGCTAGAGGAAAAGCTCGCGCAATTCTGCGGCGCGCGGCATTGCGTGGCGGTGAGCTCCGGCACCGACGCGCTGCAGATCGCGCTGATGGGGGAAAACATCGGCCGGGGCGACGCCGTGTTCCTGCCGGCGTTCACCTACACCGCCACCGCCGAGGTGCCGCTCGTGCTCGGCGCGACCCCGGTGTTCGTCGACGTCGATCCGCGCACGTTCCAGATCGACCCCGCGCATCTCGAACGCCGCATCGCCGAGGTGAAGGCGGCCGGAGTGCTGCGACCGCGCGCGCTGATCGGCGTCGATCTGTTCGGCCAGCCCGCCGATTGGCCCGCGCTGAACGCGATCGCCGAGCGGGAGGGATTGTTCACGCTCGACGATGCCGCACAGAGCTTCGGCGCGACCCTGCGCAATCGGCAGCTCGGCACCTGGGCGAACACCACGGCCGCCAGCTTTTTTCCGTCCAAGCCGCTCGGCGCATATGGGGACGGCGGCGCGCTGTTCACCGACAGCGACGAGCACGCCGCGCTGTACCGCAGCTTGCGTACGCACGGCGAAGGCACCACGCGCTACGAGGTGCTGCGCACCGGTATGAACGGCCGGCTAGATTCGCTGCAGGCGGCGGTGCTGCTCGCCAAGCTCACCGTGTTCGGCGAGGAGATCGCCGCGCGCGAACGCATCGCCCGCGCCTACGACGAGCGGCTGCGCGGAATGGTGGAAATTCCCTCGCGCGTGCCGGACAGCACCAGCGCATGGGCGATCTATTCCATCCTGCTGCGCGACGGCACGGCGCGGGCTCGGATGCAGGCGGCGCTGCGCGAGGCCGGGGTACCGACGGCCATCTACTACCCGCGCCCGCTGCACCAGCAGCCGGCCTATCGCGAGCACCACGACGGCGCTCGGCTGCCGGTCTCCGAGGCGCTGGCCGATCGCATCCTGGCGCTGCCGATCCATCCCGATCTGTCGGAAGACGCGGTCGGGCGCATCTGCGAGGCGGTCGTCTCCGCGCTGCGATAGAAGTGGCGGAATGAATTCCGCCCTACACGTCCGATCTCGTAGGGCGGAATTCATTCCGCCTCCTTCGATCGCTACCGCTCCGCCGCCTGATACGCAGCCAGACAGGCCACATCGACAATCTGGCTCGAAGACGCATCCATCGGCACGATCTGCGCGGCGTGGGTCATGCCGATGAGCAGCGGGCCGATCGTGGTGCCGCCGCCGAGGCGCGGGGCGAGGCGCGAGACGATGTGCGCGGAGTGCAGGCCCGGCATCACCAGCACGTTGGCCGGACCCGTCAACCGGCAGAACGGGTAGAGCGCGCGCAACTCGGGCTCCAGCGCCACATCGGGGCTCATCTCGCCGTCATACTCGAAATCGACGCCGCGCCGATCGAGCGTCTCCACGGCGCGGCGCATCACATGCGCGCCCTCGTGCATCGGATTGCCGAAGGTCGAATGCGACAGCAACGCGACGCGCGGCTCATGGCCCAGCCGGCGCGCGGCGGCGGCGGCGCCGATGGCGATGTCCGCCATCTGCTCGGCATCGGGCCGAAAGTGCATCAGCGTATCGGCGATGAAGATGGTGCGCCCGCGCATCCCGACCATCAGCGTGAGCCCGAACGCAAGGCCGCCCGGCCGTGGCGCGATGACGTGGGAAATATCGTCGAGGCAGACGGCGGCGGAGCGCGTCAGTCCCGTCACCATCGCATCGGCGTCCCCCGTCGCGACCATGCAAGCGGCGAACACGTTGCGGTCCTGGTTGACCATGCGCTGACAGTCGCGATGCAGGAAGCCGGCGCGCTGCAGCCGCGCGTAGAGGAAGTCGGTGTATTTCGCGTTCGCCCCCGAAAGGCGCGCATTGTGAATTTCGATCCCCTCGACCATGCCGAGGCCGAGGCTGGCGATGGTCGCCTTCACCCGCTCCTCGCGTCCGATCAGCACCGGCATCCCGTAGCCCGCGTTGCGGAACGCGACGGCGGCGCGGACGACCTTCTCCTCCTCGCCCTCGGCGAACACCACGCGCTTGGGCTCTGCACGCACCCGCTCCATGATCGCGTCGAGTGCGTTGGCCGTGGGATCGAGCCGCCCCGAAAGATCGCGCGCATAGCGGCGCAGATCGATGATCGGCCGGCGCGCGACGCCACTGTCCATCGCCGCTTTCGCGACGGCCGGCGGGATGCGCGAGATCAGCCGCGGATCGAATGCATTGGGGATGATGTATTCCGGCCCGAACGCGACCTTGTGCCCCGAGGAGGTGTGCACCTCGTCGGGCACGTCCTCGCGCGCCAGCTTGGCCAGCGCCTCAGCGGCGGCGATCTTCATGGCCTCGTTGATCGTGCTGGCGCGCACGTCGAGCGCGCCGCGAAAGATGAAGGGGAATCCCAGCACGTTGTTGACCTGGTTGGGATAGTCGCTGCGCCCCGTGGCGATGATGGCGTCCTTGCTGGCGGCGCGCGCGTCCTCGGGGGTGATCTCCGGGTCGGGATTGGCCATCGCGAACACGATCGGCCTGGCCGCCATGCTCGCCACCATCTCGCGGGTGACGGCGCCCTTCGCCGAAAGGCCGAACACCACGTCCGCGCCCTCGATCGCCTCGGCCAGCGTGCGCGCCCGCGTCACCACGGCGTGCGCGGATTTCCACTGGTTCATGCCCTCCTGACGTCCCTGGTAGACGACACCCTTGGTGTCGCAGAGGGTAATATGCTCGGGCCGCATCCCCATCACCTTCAGCAACTCGACGCAGGCGATCGAGGCGGCACCGGCGCCGTTGACCACCAGCTTGGTATCCCGCAACTCGCGCCCGGTGAGGTGGCAGGCATTGATGAGCCCGGCAACGGCGACGATCGCGGTGCCGTGCTGGTCGTCGTGGAACACCGGAATGTCCATCAGCTCGCGCAGCCGCTGCTCGATGATGAAGCACTCCGGCGCTTTGATGTCCTCGAGGTTGATGCCGCCGAAGCCGGGGCCGAGATAGCGCACGCAGTTGACGAAGGCGTCCACGTCGTCGGTGTCGATCTCGAGGTCGATACCGTCCACGTCGGCGAATCGCTTGAACAGCGCGACCTTGCCCTCCATCACCGGCTTGGCCGCCAGCGCGCCGATATTGCCGAGCCCGAGTACGGCGGTTCCGTTGGAAATCACCGCGACCATGTTGCCCTTGGTGGTGTAGTCGTAGGCCAGCGCCCGATCGCGATGGATGTGCAGGCAGGGCTCGGCAACCCCCGGCGAGTAGGCGAGCGAGAGGTCGCGCGCGGTGGTGAGCGCCTTGGTGATCCGCGTCTCGAGCTTGCCCGGCCGCCCCGAGGCGTGCAGCGCCAACGCCTCCTCGGCCGAGACCCGCGCGGTCCGCTGGTCGATGTTGCTGTCGGGCATCGGCGGTCCCCTCCTGCGTCGGCGGTCATACTGCGGCGGGATGGCAGGCGGGGAAAGCCGTTTCCGATTGAAGCGCCGGTCGGGCCGGCTAGAACATTACACGAACATCGAAGCTTCCAATGCCGCCCTCCCGCCGCCCGTATGGCTCCTCGGACACATGGATCACCGGGACATTCCGAACAGCTTGGTTCAATTGAGGCCGCTCCCTGCCAACTACTGGCAGATCAGGGACCAGAAGGTCAGGCGTCGTCTGGTCGCGCATCCCGACCGATGGCCGACGTACTGCAAGGTCGTTCTCGCGTTGGCACATGATATCCGATGCGCACGGCACGGAGGGTCCGTATTTGATGTTCCAAACGCTGGAAATCGTTGCGCGCCTCCGCAGTCGAAGCTTCGACTGCACACGGCAGGTCGTCGCGTTGCTACCCCGGACTGAGGAATTCGCCGAAGAAGTACGGCTCGTCCATTCTCAGTGTGTCGACAACTGGCACCGTCCGGACTGCGACGAGCTGCACCTCGGTGCTCCCGTGAGGTCACCCGAACCGTAGCACCGACCGTCCGCTCACACGCCGCCTCGGGGACCTGAGCGGCGCGGATTGAGGCGGGGCGCTTCGCAACGCGGGTACCGGCGGCTAAACCTCCCCGCCATGCACGCAGACTCGCAATCCGTTCGGAGTGCGAGCTCGTCCGGCGCGACGCCCGCGATGGCGCGCTGGTTCGAGCTCAAGGAAGAGTATCCCGACGCGCTGCTGTTCTTCCGCATGGGCGATTTCTACGAGATGTTCTTCGCCGACGCGGAGACCGCCGCCGCGGCACTCGACATCGCGCTCACCGCGCGGGGCGAGCACGGCGGCGCGCCGATCGCGATGTGCGGCGTGCCGGTCCATGCGGCGGAGGCGTATCTCGCGCGACTGATCCGGCGCGGCTTCCGGGTCGCGGTCGCCGAGCAGATGGAGGACCCGAAATCCCGCCCGCGCGGCTCCAAGGTGCCGATCCGCCGCGACGTGGTGCGCCTCATCACCCCGGGCACCATCACCGAGGACGCGCTGCTGGAAGCCGGGCGACCGAACCTGCTGCTGGCGCTGGCCCAGGAGCG
Organism: Acetobacteraceae bacterium; assembly: GCA_035475015.1. Taxonomy (GTDB): domain Bacteria; phylum Pseudomonadota; class Alphaproteobacteria; order Acetobacterales; family Acetobacteraceae; genus JAFKFI01. The sequence goes on along the minus strand of DATIMU010000435.1, from coordinate 1,045 downwards.
GGACACGGTCGGCGCCGCCTGGCTCGACGTCTCCACCGGCCTGTTCGAGACCGGGTTTTTTCCCGGCGCCGAGCTGGCGGCGCTGCTGGGACGGCTGGAACCCGCAGAGATTCTGGCCCCCCCTGGTCTCGACCTCGGAGACTACGCGGCGCGGCTGGCGCCCGAGGCAGTCCCCTCCCCACCCCTCATCGCGCGGCGGCGGCTGGCCGAGGCGTTCGGGGTCGCCAGCCTCGACGCCTATGGCAGCTTCGCCGACAGCGAGGCCATCGCGGCGATGCTGGCGCTCGACTATGTCCGGGTGACCCAGGCCGGCGCCATGCCCCGCCTCTCCCGCCCGGCACCCCAGGGGCGCGCCGGCGTGCTGGCGATGGACGCGGCGACGCGGGCGAGCCTCGAGATCGTCCGCGCCCGCGACGCCAGCACGACACACACGCTGCTCGCCTCGGTGCAGCGCACGCTCACCGCCGCCGGCGCGCGGCTGCTCGCGGCAAGGCTGGCAGCACCGCTGACCGATCCGGAGAAGATCGCCGCGCGGCAGGATGCCTGGTCCTGGCTGCTGGCCAATCCCGAGGCCGCCAATCGCCTCCGCGCCGCCCTCCGCTCGGCCCCCGACATGGCGCGCGCGCTCGGGCGATTGGCGCTCGGCCGGGGCGGCCCGCGCGATCTCGCCGCGCTGCGCGACGGCCTCGTCGCCGCCGCCCTCGCGGCCGAGACGTTGGTGGCGCCGCTCGCCGGTGAGTTGATCGACGCGCGGGCAGCCCTCGCGGTCAATCCGACGGTCGCCGCGCGGCTCGCCGAGGCGCTGGCCGATCCAGCGCCGCTGCGGCTCGACGACGGGGGCGCCATCAGGCCGGGCTTCGACGCGGAGCTCGATGCCGAGAAGCATCTCCGCGACGACAGCCGGCGGGTGATCGCCTCGCTGCAGCTGGACTACGCGCAGCGCTTCGGCGTCGCCAGCCTGAAGATCCGCCATCACGCGCAGCTCGGCTACGTGATCGAGGCGCCGGCGGCCTCGGTCGAGACCTTGCGCGCCCACCCGGATCTG
>DATIMU010000434.1:0-4239 GCA_035475015.1 Acetobacteraceae bacterium | reverse complement strand
GAGGGTGAACTGCACGTGGTTGACCGATTCCCGGATGGTCAACGTCCGGTCGGCGATGACGCCGACCTTCACGGCCGGCGGGATCGAGGCTTCGAGCCGCGGCAGGGCGGCCTTCACCCGCTCGACCGTGTCGATCACGTTGGCGCCGGGCTGCTTGTAGACCAGCAGCAGGATGGCGCGCTTGTTGTTGTGCCAGCCCTGCAGCTTGGCGTTCTCCGGCCCGTCGATCGCACGGCCGATGTCGCGCACCCGGACCGCCGCGCCGTTGCGATAGGAAAGGATGACGTTGTCGTATTCCGCGGCCCTGGTGAGCTGGTCGTTGTCGTAGATCGCCAGCGCCCGGGTCGGGCCGTCGATGCTGCCCTTGGGGGAGTTGACCGTCGCGTTCACCAAGGTGGCGCGCACGTCCTCCAGGGTGAGCCCCATCGCGGCGAGCTTCGCCGGGTCGACCTGGACACGCACCGAACGCTTCTGCTCGCCGCCGATGACCACCTGCGATACGCCGTCGATCTGCGAGATCTGCTGGCTGAGGATGCTGTCCGCGTAGTCGTCCACGTCGATGATTGGCAGCGCGTCGGAGGTGAGCGAGAGGATCAGGACAGGGCGGTCGGACGGATTGACCTTGCGGTAGGTCGGCGGGCTGGGCAGCGCCTTGGGCAGTTGTCCGCCGGCGGCGTTGATGGCGGCCTGCACGTCGCCCGCGGCGGCGTCGATGTCGCGATCGAGATCGAACTGGATGGTGATCTGCGCGCCGCCCTGCACGCTGATCGAGGTCATCTGCGATACGCCGGGGATCTGCGCCAGCTGGTATTCGAGCGGCTGGGCCACCGTGGCGGCCATCGTCTCGGGGCTGGCGCCGGGGAACTTGCCGTAGACCACGATGGTCGGGAAATCGACGCGCGGCAGCGGGGCGACGGGGAGGAACGGGTAGGCGGCGATGCCGACGAGCAGGAATGCCGCCATCAGCAAGGAGGTCGCTACGGGCCGGCGGATGAACGGGGTCGAGATGCTCATGCGTCCGTCATTCCCCGAAGCGATGCCATGCGATCCATCCCCTCGGTCAGCCCCCGGCCTTGGCCGGCGGGGCCGGCGGGACTTGGGCCGGCCGGAGCTGGGCGGCGTCGGCGACGCGGGTGCCGTTCTGCAGCCGGGACTGGCCGGTCACGACCACCCTGTCGCCCGCGGTGAGGCCCTTGGTCACGACAGCCAGCTTGCCGGTGTCCTGATCGATCTCGACATCCTGCCTCACCACCGTCGAATCTGGCTTCACCACATAGGCGTAGAGGCCGGAGGGGCCGTGCTGCACGGCGTCCGAGGGCACCGTCAGCACGTCGTGCCGGGTTTCCAGCAGCAGGCGCGCATGGACGAACTGCCCGGGCCACAGCTTGTTGTCGGCGTTGGCGAAATTCGCCTTCAGCTTGATGGTGCCGGTGCTGGTGTCGATCGAATTGTCCGGCGTGAGCAGTTCCCCCTGCGCAAGCTCCGTCTTGTCGTTCTCGGCATAGGCCAGCACCGGCAGTCGGCGGGCCGCCATCGCCGCGGTGATCTTCGGCAGATTCTCTTGCGGCAAGGTGAACACCACGGAAATCGGGTGCAGCTGGGCGATGCTGATGATGCCGCCGCTGTCGGAAGCATGAACAAGGTTGCCCGGGTCGACCAGTCGCAATCCCATTCGGCCGTCGATCGGCGAGAGGATGTAGCAGAAGCTCAGGTTGAGCTGGGCGGTCGCGATCGCGGCGTCATCGCCCTTGAGCGTGGCGGTGAACTGGGCGACCGAGGACTGTTGCGTATCGACCTGCTGGCGCGAGGCGAAATCCTGCCGCGCCAGCGAAGCGTAGCGGGCGAGGTCACGCTGCGCGTTGGTGAGCTGCGCCTGGTCCTGCGCCTTCTTGGCCATCGCGGCGTCGAGCGCGGCCTGGTAGGGCCGGGGGTCGATCACCGCGATCAGATCGCCCTTCTTGACCTCCTGGCCCTCCGTCACCTTGACGTCCATCAAGGTGCCATCCACCCGCGCCCGCACGGTCACCGCATTGAACGCCTGCACGATGCCGAGGCCGCGCAGGAGGACCGGGACATCTTGCGGCGTGGCGGCGGCGATCGTCACCGGGACGGCTTGCGGCACCGGCGAGGCGGGCGGTCTCGGTTGCGCGCTCGGCGCGTGCATCGTCGCGAGAACGCCGATCACCCCGGCAACCGCCAGCGCCAGGGTCGCGCCAACCCAACGGGCGCGCCCCCTCCTTGGGGATCGCGTCTCATCCAATGCGTCCATGCTTGTCCCTGGGTCGCCGCCTGACGCCACCTTGCACCCGGATATATCCAACGGCCTTGCTTGGCCTTGGTCGGCGCATGACAATTCGTTCATCCACCGAGGATGGCATTGTCCGCGAAACGGGCCGTGATCGCCAGTCCGCAAATTGGGACGAAATGTTGCGGCGCGCCGGCGCTATGGCTCAGGAATGCCGATCGCCCGACGGAAGCGGCTGGCGAGCTGGGCGCCGTCGCGCGGCGGCAGGAAGCGGGGCACCTCGTCGGCGGAAATCTTTATCACCGCGAACAGCGCCTCGGTGCGCAGCCGAGGGGCTAGCGCCTCGACCTCGGCCATGGTGCGGGCCTGGACGGTGTCGCGCCAGCCGCAGGCCGCGGCGACCGCGCCGAGGTCGGTCGAATACGCGGTATGGCTCCGCTGCGCGCCGGTCTCGCCGAAGCGGGCGTTGTCGAAGATGGCGATGGAGAGGTTGTCGGGGCGCTGCGCCGTGACGCTGGCGAGCGAGCCCATGCCCATCAGCATCTCGCCGTCGCCGGTCATGACCAGCACGCGCCGGTTCGGCTGGGCCAGGGCGAGGCCGAGCCCGATCATCGCCGCGCCGCCCATCGCGCCCCATAGGTAAAAATTCTCGTCGCGGTCGCCGGCCGCGCCGGCGTCATAGGTGGTCGAGCCGAGCCCGGTGACGACCAGCAGGTCGCCGGCGTCCTTCAGCAGCGTGGCGGCAACGGCGCGCCGGTCCAGAACCCCCTCGCTCATTTCACGAATACCTTTGCGCCGATAAGCCTTTGAGAAAACAGCACCGCCACCGGCACGCGGCTGTCGAAAGCCAGCGAAGCAGCGGCAACGACGGTGTCGGCGGCGTCCTCGGGGCGGTCGACCCGGTGGACATGCACGCCAGCGCGCTCCAGCACGCCGGGCGTGGCGCTGCCCATCGGCACCTGCCAGGGGTTGAACTCGCCCCACTCGCCGCGCATCGTCACCAGCGTCAGGAACGGCATCCGGCAGTTGATCGGCAGCGACAGCATGTTGATGCAGTTGCCGACGCCCGAGGACTGCATCAGCAGGACCGATCGCTGGCCGCCGAGCCAGGCGCCGGCGGCCAGCGCGATGCCCTCTTCCTCGGTGGTCAGCACGACGGCGCGCATGTCGTTGTCCGCGTGCGCCGCCTCGATCAGCTCGGCGTGTCCGGCGTCGGGCACGTAGCCGACCTGCCGGATACCGGCCCGCTTGAGCACGGCGAACACCGCCGCCTGCCATTTCTGTTCCGTCATCCGCTCCCCTCCGCCCTGTCGCCTTCATGCCGAAGGCGCGCGCGCAAGGCAAACCGGCGCGGGCGCGGCTTGCGCCGATGGGGGCCGGGCCGTAATCCCACCGGGAGCGATGCCCCGGAGGAACGTCATGGACCACGTTGAGGCCGACCAGAGCCAATTTGCCGACCCGCACGCCGAAATCCGCGAGGAAGTGCGCAAGCTCTGCTCCAAGTTCCCCGGCGAATACTGGCGCAAGCTGGATGAGGTGCGCGGCTACCCGACCGAGTTCGTCACCGCGCTGACCGAGGCGGGGTATCTCTCCGTGCTGATCCCGGAGGAATACGGCGGCTCCGGCCTGCCGCTCTCTGCGGCGGCGGCGATTCTCGAGACGGTGCAGTCCGAGGGCTGCAACGGCGCCGCCTGCCACGCGCAGATGTACATCATGGGCACCATCCTTCGGCACGGCTCGGAGGAGCAGAAGAAGAAGTACCTGCCCAAGATTGCCACCGGCGAGCTGCGCTTGCAGGCGTTCGGCGTCACCGAGCCGACCAGCGGCACCGACACCACCAGCCTGCGCACCTTCGCCAAGCGCGAAGGCGATCGCTACGTGGTCAACGGCCAGAAGGTGTGGACCAGCCGGGCCGAGCACTCCGACCTGATGTTGCTGCTCGCCCGCACCACGCCGAAGGGCGAGGAGAAGAAGAAGACCGAGGGGCTCTCGAC
>DATIMU010000433.1:0-2838 GCA_035475015.1 Acetobacteraceae bacterium | reverse complement strand
CTTCGCCCCCTCGTTCCTGCTGTTGGTCGGCGCCCTGCCGTTCTGGGACGCGCTGCGCCGCCGCGCCGGCGTGCGCGCCGCCCTGCGCGGGGTCAACGCCGCGGTGGTCGGCCTGCTGCTCGCCGCGCTCTACACGCCGGTATGGACCAGCGCGATCCTCCGCCCGGCGGATTTCGCGGGGGCGCTGACCGCCTTCGTCCTGCTCACCGCCTGGCGCGTGGCCCCCTGGCTCGTGGTGCTGGGCGGCGCCGCCTGGGGCGGGCTGCTGGGCTGACGTCCGCCCGGTTCCGTGCTCAACTGGCGCGACGCTCATCGGAGGGGAACCGAACTCATGTTGCTGGACCATCGCACCTACACGTTGAAGCCGGGCACAATGGGCAAGCATCTCAAGCTCTACGAGGAATACGGCCTCAAGCCGCAGCAGCGCCATCTCGGCAAGCCGCTCGCCTATCTCGTCACCGAGTCGGGCGAACTCAACACCTACGTCCACATCTGGGTCTACCAGGACGCCGCCGACCGCGCCGCGCGGCGGGCGGCGATGATGGCCGATCCGGAATGGCACACATACCTGCAGAAAAGCGGCGAACTGGGCGCGCTCATCAAGCAGGAGAACAAGCTGATGACCCCGGCCCCCTTCGCGCCGATCACCGGCTAGCACCGCCGGCGGTCGGCGCCGCGCAGGGGCGGAGGCAACCAGCCGCGCCGGTCATCAACCAGCCGTTATCAACCAGACGGCGAAATCGATTGCGGTCAGCAACGAGTCCGGTTAGTTTCGGAATCAGCCCGGCGACGGCAGGTCGCCCCGGGCCAAATGGAGAACCCATCATGGCCGCTTCTGAATCCAACGAACAGCTGCTCGGGATGCTGCGCCATTCCATCACCGAGTTGGTACGGCGCGAGGGGCCAGACCTCACCGCGCGCCAGCTCGCCACGTTTCTCATTTGCTATCTCGAAAGCGAGGCGCAGACCGTGCGCGGCCTCGCGGCCAAGCTCAACATCTCCAAGCCCGCCGTGACCCGCGCGCTCGATCGGCTGGTCGAGTTCGACCTGGTCCGCCGCAAGGACGACCCGCTGGACCGGCGGAGCATCCTCGTGCAGCGCACGCAGACCGGGCTCGGCTTCCTGCGGGAGCTGCGCGGAATCGTGAAGGAAGCCGCGACACAGGCGCGCCACGTCACGGGCGCCGCCGCGAGCCGCGCCGAATTGCGTGCCGTCACCTGAGGCTGGCACCCGGGCCAGGAAGCCGTCCGCGATGAAGAAGGAGGCCGCCAAGGTCGGCGGCTCTCCCGACCCGACGGTGGCGCCGACAGGCGGCCCCGAGGGTGACGCGGAACTTCCTGGCGCCCGGCCGATTGAGGCAAGCGTGGCAGCGAAATCGGATGATCCGCTCACGCTGGCGATCGATGTCGGGGGGACGCACCTGAAGGCGGGCGTGCTCAACCCGGCTGGCGCGTTCGTCGCCGGACCGTCCCGGATCGACACGCCGCACCCGGCCCCGCCGGAGGCCGTGATCGCCGGGCTCATCGGCATCATCGACCCGCTCGGCGCCTTCGACCGGGTGAGCATGGGCTTCCCCGGGGTGGTGCGTCACGGCCGCGTCTACACCGCGCCCAATCTCGGCACCCAGGCCTGGCACGGCTTTCCCCTGGCGCAGGAGCTGGCGCGGCGTCTCGGCCGCCCGGTACGGCTGCTGAACGACGCCTCGGTGCAGGGCCTCGGGGTGATTACCGACACCGGCCTCGAATGCGTCATCACGCTCGGCACCGGCTTCGGCTTCGCGCTGTTCGACGAGGGCCGGCTCGCGCCGCATCTCGAGGTCGGCCAGCACATCGCGCGCGGCAAGCGCACCTACGACGAATATCTCGGCAACGCGGAGTTGGAGCGGATCGGCCGCAAGAAGTGGAACCGGCGTGTCGAGAAGGCGATCGTCGCCCTCGAGACCTTGGTGACGTTCGACACGCTCTATATCGGCGGCGGCAATGCCAAGCACGTCGATCTCAAGCTGCCCAAGAGCGTGCAGATCGTCTCCAACCAGGCCGGCATCACCGGCGGCTTGCGGGTGTGGGACAAGAAGCTCGACGAGATCGGGCCGTAACGGGGCTACAGCCGCGCGGCGCGCAGGCACAGCGCGTTGCCGATCACCGACACCGAGCTCAGCGACATCGCCAGTGCCGCGACCACCGGGCTGAGCAGGAGGCCGAACGCCGGATACAGCACGCCGGCGGCGAGCGGGATGCCGAGCGTGTTGTAGAGGAACGCGAAGGCGAGGTTCTGGCGGATGTTGCGCATCGTCGCCCGGCTCAGCGCCCGCGCCCGCGCGATGCCGGCGAGGTCGCCTCTTACCAAGGTGACGCCCGCGCTCTGGATCGCGACCTCCGTTCCGGTGCCCATCGCGATGCCGATATCGGCCTCGGCGAGCGCCGGCGCGTCATTCACCCCGTCCCCCGCCATCGCGACGATTTTTCCCTGGGCCCGCAGGTCGCGCACGACGCGGTGCTTGTCCTCGGGCAGCACATCCGCCTCGATCTCGTCGATCCCGACTTGGCGCGCCACCGCCTCGGCCGTCGTCCGGTTATCGCCAGTCAGCATGACGATGTGGATGCCACTTGCCCGCAGGCTGTCGAGGGCCTCCGACGTGCCCGGCTTGATCGGGTCCGCGACGGCGATGACGCCGCCCGCCCGGCCGTCGACCGCGACGAACAGCGCGGTCGCGCCATCCCGGCGCAGCGCCTCCGCCCGCTCTACGAGATCGCCCAGCGCGACCCCCTCATCGGCCATCAGCTTGGCATTGCCCAGCGCGACGCGCCGGCCGCCGACGTTTCCGGAGACACCCTTGCC
>DATIMU010000432.1:0-4000 GCA_035475015.1 Acetobacteraceae bacterium | reverse complement strand
AAGCCCCTTCCTGCGGGGAAGCCTTGCCCAGCCTGCCCGACCGTAACGATACGCGCCGGGCGGGGCGAGGGCAACGAATCCCGATCAGGCCGCGTCCTCGCGACGGTCGCGGATCTTCACGTAGGCGAGCTGCGCGTGCTCCCCGCAATAGGGCTTTCCCGGGACGGCCCCGGCGTCGCAAAACCGGAAATCCTTGGTGCCCGGCTCGCCCAGCGGCCAGCAGCACGCGACGGTCCGGGCAAACGGCCGCGCCACCGCCTGGACCCGCGGCGGCGGCGCCACGGCGGCGGGCCGCGCCGCACGCGCCGGCTCGGGCGGACGCGGAGACGCGATCGGCGCCGGCTTCTGCGCGCTCGGCAGTGGGGGCAAGGTCGGCCCGGCCAGCCGACGCGGCGCCGGTCTCGGCTGGCCCGCATGAGGGCCGTCCCGCCGGATCGGCGATGGGCGCGCGGCCAGGTCGAGCCGGTGCGCCTTGCCGACCACGGCGTTCTTCGACACGCCCAGCCGACGGCCGATCTCGGCCGTCGAGTGGCCCTCCGACCAGAGGCCGCGAAGCCGCGTGATCGTTTCCTCGGTCCACTCCATGTCGTGGTCTCCCCGCTGGCGTGACCACAACATACTGTGGGTTGGATATGAGGCTCAATGACGCAATGCAGGCGGGGCACAAAAACTTGTGGACAACTCGGCTCAGAACAACAACCCCTTGCGTAGCAGGCCATGAACGCCCTTCTCGCCGTTCACCGTCTGCGTCACATGGAAATCCACCGCCAGGGAGCAGAACTGATAGGCCTCCTCGCGCGAGAGATTCGCCCGGCCGCAGATGAAGGCGATCATCTCGCGCAGCGCCTGCTTCATCGCGAGATCGAGATCCTCGTTCATCCCCATGCTGATGAAGTGCGTTGCCGTCTCGCCCCTCGGATAGCGCAGCAGCGGCGTTTTCGCCCCGGCGCCCTTGTGCAGCGTGAGGCGGAACGTGCCGGTCAGGCAGATTTCGAGGGCGTTGATGCAGACCTCGCCGTCGCCCTGCACGCCGTGCCCGTCGCCGGCGGAGAACAGCGCGCCTTCGGCCCAGACCGGCAGGAACAGCGTGCTGCCCTCGCCCAATTCCTTGTTGTCGAGATTGCCGCCGTGCTCGCGCGGCTGGATGGTGGAGATCATGCCGTAGGCGGGCGGTGGGGCCACTCCCATTACGCCGAAGAACGGCGCCAGTCCGAGTTCCGTCCCCCAGGGCAGCCGGCAGGTGCGGCGGGCACGGTCGATCGGGATGTGGCTCAGGTAGCGGGTCGGGAAATCCTCGGGGAGCGTCCCGGCCAGCGGACGGAAGCCGCAATAGCCCCAATCCGCCCCGAACTCGATCTTCTCGACATGGACTTCGAGCATGTCGCCGGGCTGGGCGCCCTCGACTGCCACCGGGCCGGTGATGATGTGACCGCCGACTCGCGGCAGGTTGGCGGCGTGAATGGCGGCAAGCGCCGGCGGGATCGCGAAGCCGGAGCTGGCTTCGGGCATCACCTCCGGACCGCCGGAGACGCACTCCAGCACGACCGTGTCGCCGGACTGCACCGTCAACACCGGCGGATAGGCAGCGTCGAACGTTCCCCAGCGCACGGTCTGGGGTGTCGGGGCGAGGCGGTGCGTGGTCATCGGAGCCCTCCGGCGGGTTGCACCGGAGGGTGCCTGGTCAGCCGGCCACGTCAAGCCGGACGCGCGGCGGAGCGCTTGGCTCAGGCCTGACGCGCGGTCTCCGGCGTCTTGGACGTGGCTTGCGCGCCGGGTCCGGCGAGCGAGCCCGTCGGCTTGTCGGTGCTCGCCTCTTCCATCGAGGCGTCGTTCTCGTCCGCCATGTTCTTCTTGAACGACTTGATCCCCTTGGCGAAGTCACCCATCAGATTGCTGACCTTGCCGCTGCCGAACAGCAGCAGGACGACCAGCAGCACGACGAGCCAGTGCCATATGCTGAAGCTACCCATGATCCCTCCGTGCGAAACCGATTGCCGCCGCACCCCGCGGCCCAGGGGCGCGGCCCGGCCGCCTCGCTCTTCATGGAAATGGCGCGACGCGCGGCGCCATGCAAGCGATGTTTGGTGGACGCGCCGTCATGCGGCCATCCCGAGCAGTTCCCGCCGCACATATTCGTTGTGCGCCCCGACCGCCGGACCAGGCCAGCCGATCACGGCCTCTGGCGGATCGCCGTCGAGGCGGATCGCCGGCCCGGGGTGCAAGGTGCGGCCGATCAGCGGGTCATCGACCTCCTGCACCGACTTGCGCGCCCGAAAATGCGGATCGGCGGCGCAGTCGGCGATGTCGAACAGCCGCGAGCAGGGCACGTCGGCCGCGTCGAGCAGCGCCTCCGCCTCCCTGGCCGGCAGCGTGCGGGTCCAGGCGGCGATCGCGGCGTCGAGTTCCGCGCGATGCGTGCAGCGGTCGAAATTGGTGAGGAAGCGCGGCTCGCGCGCCAACTCCGGCCTGCCGATCGCCCGCATCAGTCGGGAAAAGATCAGGTCCGAATTGCCCGCGATGCATAGCCACTTGCCGTCCGCGCAAGGGTAGGTGTTGGTTGGCGAAGCGGTCGCGATGGCCGCGCCGACCGGCTGGCGGACGCGGCCGTCCAGCGCGTATTCCGGCAGCATTCCCTCCATGAGGGAAAACACGCTGTCCACCAGGTTCACGTCCACCACCCGGCCGCGGCCGGTGCCCGCCGCGTCGCGCTGCCACAGCGCCGAGAGCAGCCCGATCGCCGCATACATCCCCGCCAGATCATCGCTGATCGAGATGCCACAGCGCGGCGGCGGCAGGTCCGAGGAGCCGGCGGGATGCGCCGTCAGGTGGCGGATGCCGCCCATCGCCTCGCCGATCGCGCCAAACGCCGGCTTGTCGCGATAGGGGCCGTCCTGGCCGTAGCCAGAGATGCGCGCGATCACCAGGCGCGGGTTGACCGCGTGCAGCTCGTCAGGGCCGAGCCGCAATTTTTCCAGGCCGCCGGCGCGTAGATTCTCCACCAGCACGTCGGCCCGCGCGGCGAGCTTGAGCGCGATGTCCCGATCCCGCTTGAGGTCGAGCTCCACCGACAGCTTGTTGCGCCCGTGGATACTGAACCACACCGCGTTGCCGTCCACGGCCGCCCCCCAGCCGCGAATCGGGTCGCCACCCGGCGGCTCGAGCTTGATGACCTCGGCGCCGAGGTCCGCGAGAATGCGGGTGCAGAACGGCCCCGCGATATAATGGCCCATTTCCAGTACCTTGAGCCCGAAAAGCGGACCGGTCCGCGGCGGCGGCGCTTTCATCCCACACTCCTGTTCCGTTAATGTTGATGAAAGAACCGGCCGAGCGCGCCCGCAACCCGTCGCGTTAACCTTTTAGAAACTCAACGTCGGCATACTTTCTCGCACGGACCCCGGCGTCGCGTCGGTGTCCTGTTTCCTCCCCGATCAGCGCGGCCGTGCCGCGCAACTTCGAGGGCGGCGCTTCCCACCTTCCGCGTGGGGCGCCGCCCTCTTTTTTTGCGCCAGCCTCCCGCCTGCCCTTCGTTGCCGCACCGCCGCCATGCGAGCATCCTGTCGGGACAGAACGGGGGAGATCGCGATGGACCAGACTCTCGTGGCGGCCTTGGCGCGTGCGGCCGGCCTGGAAAAGGCGCTGGCCGACCACCCGGAGGACGTTGCCGCCGCCGCAGCACAGGCGCAGCTCCAGGCCGGCACGATCGCCTTCCCCACCGACCCCGGCGCGGAGCCCTGGCCGCCGATGCAGGCGGGAGATCGGCTGTGACCGAGTTGCACTGGCTGAGCGCAGGGGAGGCCGCGCGTGCCATCGCCGAGCGTCGCCTCTCCCCGGTCGAGCTGATGCAGTCACTGCTGGAGCGGATCGGCCGGATCGACCCGCGCATCAACGCCTTCATCCGCCTCGACGCCGACGCCGCACTCGCCGCCGCGCGCGCCGCCGAGGCCGAGATCGCGGCCGGACGCATCCGTGGCCCGCTGCATGGCGTGCCCGTCGGCATCAA
>DATIMU010000431.1:0-3787 GCA_035475015.1 Acetobacteraceae bacterium | reverse complement strand
GTGCCGGACGACTGGGACAGCATCTCGTTCAACTGGCAGATGTTCGGCAACAACGGATATAAGCAGCGCCCTACCGGCAGCGTCCTGCTGAACTACACGCAGCGGGAGGAAGAACTCAAATTCACTTGCAAGACGCTGACCCGGACGGCGGCGATCGACCTCGCGCGCATCGGGCACAAGACATTCATCTGGCACCATTGGGAAGACGCGGTGGCCGGCGGAATGCGCCGCTGCAACGTGCTCGGCCTCCCGGTCGCCGAGGTTCGCGGGGACGACGAGGGACGCGGCTATATCGCGGTCGAGGAGAACCGCCAGCGCATCTACGACCGCGCCGTGGTGCATCACTACGCCTTCAAGGCCGAGGGGGACTATCTGATGCGCGCCGAGCGCGGCAGCCAGGGCGAGTTCATCGGCCAGGCGCGCTATCGCGGCGTGCACGAAGCGGGACAGGCGGCGCAGAACCTGCAGCCGCTGAACATGGTGCGGGACACCACCCTCGCCGACTATTGGCGGGAGTATCTGGAGCGCGCGCAGGCGACCAGGGCGATCCCGCCGCCGTGCTCCACGAATCTCGCTCTCGGCAAGCCGGCCGATCAGAGCTCGGTATCGGAATGGTCGGTCGGTCGCACGACGACCGAGGACGCGGCGGGCGCGGTCAGTGGCCGGATCACCGGCGGCCACCAATTCCACACGCAGTTCGAGGCGTATCCGTGGTGGAGCGTCGATCTGCTCGGTGTCGCACGGATCGAGGAAATCCGCGTCTACAATCGGGTCGACAGCGTGGGCTGCGCGAGACGGCTGCGCCACTTCTTCGTCGAGACCTCCGTCGACGGCGCGGACTGGTCGATGGTGTACACCAAGCATGACGAGGCGATGGTCGGCGGCGCGGACGGGTCGCCGCTCATCATCGCCTTCGACGAGCCGATCGCCGCGCGTTTCGTGAAGCTCACCGTGGTCGATTCCGCGTTCCTGCATCTCGATCAGGTCGAGGTGTACGGTGAGGCGGCGCCCGAGATGGCCGGTGGATTCGTCGACGCCGACCATGACGGGATGCCGGCGATTCCGGTCCCCCTCGCACCGTCGCCTCGATCCGTGGCGAGAACGGACGATCGCGCGACCGATCCGGTCGTGCATGTCGCGTCGCGCGGTCGGCTGGCCAATCAGATGATGCAATTCATGGCGGCGCACGCGCTGGCCTCGCGGGTGCCGGGATGCCGCGTCTCGGGTGTCGATCTGCCGGACTGGGGCATCTCGCATCCCGTGCTGCCCCGGCCGGACGGATTAGCGGACGCGCGGGTGGCGCGCGTCGGTCCGTTGGACATGCGGGTCGACATCGCGGGCCTGTCGGCCAGGCTGCGGAGCGGCGAAGTTGCGCGGGTGGAAATCGACAGCTACGCGCAACATCTGCACAATTTTCTGCCCGCCCAGGCATACGGCGAAATCTTCCAGCCGCCGGTTGCCGACGTGGAGGGGTTCGGGCCGGATGAACTCGTCATCAACATTCGCGGCGGCGAGATTTTGCAGGCGCCGCATCCCGACTACACGCTGATCCCGGTGGCGTTCTATCAGGCGCTGACCGTCGAGACCGGGTTGCGGCCGGTCTTCATGGGCCAGATCGGCGCCAATCCCTATGTCGAGCGATTGCGCCGGGCATTTCCGGAGGCGCCGTTCTTCCCGAGCCGGGGTCCGCTGCGGGATTTCGAGATCATCCGCCGTTCGCGCAACATCGTCGTCAGCGTCAGCACCTTCTCGTGGCTCGCGGCGTGGCTGTCGGACGCGGACCGGATATACTTGCCGATGAGCGGCTTCTACAACCCGGCGCAGTTCCCCGAGATCGACCTGCTGCCGCTGCACGATCCGCGCTATCGCTTCTACCTGTTCCCGGCGAATTACGCCGTGCCGGTCGAGCAGCACGAGGCGGCGCATCGGGCGCTCGACGGCGCGTGGCGCTACATGCGCCCGGAGATGATCGAGGAGTTGCGCGCCCGGCGTCCGCGCTTCGGCAGCCCCGCGCGGCTGTTCCACGCGGCCTTCGACGAGGCGTTCTACCTCGCTCGCAACCAAGGTGTGCGGGAGGCGGTGGAGCGCGGTGCGTTCAAGAGCGGCTTCGAGCACTACGTGATGTTCGGCTATTTCGAGCGGCGCGACCCGTTCCCGCTCGACAAGGTCTGGTACGGGCGGCAGTACCCGCTCGCCGCCATCGAGGTCGGGCAGGGCGATTTCGCCGATTTCCACCATCACTATCTCGCGGTGGGACGCGAGCGGGGATATGTGCCGGAGCCGCCACCGGCGCGGCGGGAAAGCCTCGACGAGCACGCGCGGCGGCTGATGGCGGCGGCGCGGGAATAACCTCGTGGCGGCGGCGCGGGAATAACCTTTTGGGTCCGGCTTGGCGCAACGCGGTCGCGGTGCCATAAGCAAGGCGATGCGGTACCTCTATCACCTCCCGCTCTCCCCGTTTTCGCGCAAGATCCGTCTGGTGCTCTCGGAAAAGCGCCTGCCATTCGAGCTGCGCATGGAGAAGGTGTGGGAGCGCCGGCCGGAATATCTCGAACTGAATCCCGCCTGCACGGTGCCGACGCTGCTTGAGGATAACGGCCTCGCGATCCCCGATTCGGGGGTGATCTGCGAGTATCTGGAAGAAGCCTATCCCGACATCTCGCTGCTCGGCCGCACGCTCGCCGAACGGGTCGAGGTGCGCCGGCTGGTTGCGTGGTTCGACGGCAAATTCGCCGAGGAGGTTTCCCGCAACGTGGTCGGCGAGAAATTCATGAAGCGGCTGGCCGGCCGCGGCAACCCGGACGCGAACGCGCTGCGCATCGGCTACACCGCGCTGCGCCATCATCTCCAGTATATCGGCTGGCTCGCCGAGACGCGGAAATGGCTGGGCGGGGCCACCATCTCGCTGGCCGACTTCGCCGCCGCCGCGCATCTCTCGGTGATCGACTTCGCCGGGGACGTCGACTGGACCGTCTCGCCCGCTGCGCGCGATTGGTACGCGCGGGTGAAGTCCCGGCCATGCTTCCGTGGCGTCCTCGCCGACCGGGTGCCCGGCATCACGCCGCCGGCGCACTACGCCGATCTGGATTTCTGATTTCGACTCGGTCTGCGAGCGGTCCGTTTCGTCCGTTCAGGTTTCGCGGCCGCCATCGCGAGGCGGCGAGGTTGGCCGGGCTGCCATTGCGAGCGAAGCGCGGCAATCCATCGTGCCTGCAGGCGGGAGGCTGCGCGGCCCGCGCCGCCGTTCGTGCAATCCGGACTGTGGAAGCCGACGCTTTGCTTGCCGCTGATGGCGCGGGTTCTCTCGGTATCTGTGGGATGGCGGACTGAAGTCCGCCCTACACACCGCGACGCGACGGCGTAGGGCAGAATTCAGTCCGCCTTCTTTCGTGATCCGTTTCATCCCTGGTCGCGTGTGTCGCCCGGCAATGACGAGGGCGGGGATGTGAGTATGGTCGTCCTGCAATCGCTTCAGCGGCTGGACGGGCCGGCTTCCAGGAGGGCGAGGTTCTGCTCGGCGAGGTCGCCGGTCGCGGTGTCGGGGGACAGCGTCTTGGCGCGCTGCCAATCCGCACGGGCGCCCGCCGCGTCGCCGGCCAGCTTGCGCTCGATGCCGCGCTCCAGCAGGGCCTCGGGGTTGTCGGGGTCGAGCGTGACGGCGCGGTCGATGTCCTGCTGGGCCCGGGCGAGGCGGCTCTCGTTGCGCCACGCGGCGGCGCGGAACACCAGGGCGTCGACGCGGTCCGGGTCGAGCGTCAGCGCGCGGTCCAGATCGTCGATCGCGTCG
>DATIMU010000430.1:0-2727 GCA_035475015.1 Acetobacteraceae bacterium | reverse complement strand
GAGCCGGCCCGCCCCGAGCCACTCGCGCCGAGCCGCCCGGACGGTGCCGGGCTCGGCCCGGTGCCGCACGCCATCTCGCCGCTGGCGGGGGGGCCAGGAGACAAGCGGTTCCAGCGCGGTCAGCTGATCCACGCGCTGTTGCAGCATCTCCCGGTGCTATCGCCCGCCGAGCGGCCGGCCGCCGCGCGCGCCTGGCTGGACCGCCCGGGGCACGGGCTGGCCGCCGAGGCGGTGGACGCGATCGCCGAGGAGACGCTGGCGATTCTCTCTCACCCCGACCTCGCGCCGCTGTTCGGCCCGGGCAGCCGCGCCGAGGTGCCGCTCACCGGACTGGTCGCCGGCTCCGTGGTGGGCGGGCTGGTGGACCGGCTTGCCGTGTTGTCCGACCATGTGCTGGTGGCCGATTTCAAGACCAACCGTGACCCGCCGCGCACCGCCGAGGAGACGCCGGTGCTCTACCTGCGCCAGATGGCGGCCTATCGTGCGGTGCTGCGCGCGATTTTCCCCGAGTGGCCAGTGCGCTGCGCCCTGGTGTGGACCCGTGCCGCGCGCGTCGCGGTGCTGCCCGACGCCTTGCTCGATGCGCACGCCCCGGCCTGAGTTTGCGGCTTGATCGGAACTTCGACTGCCCCCACCTTCGCCCCTACAAACCCGATGAGAGGCGCCCGATGAGCGAGAACACCAAGGCCGTCACCGACCAGTCCTTCGCCGCCGACGTATTGAAGGCGAGCGGCCCTGTGCTGGTGGATTTCTGGGCGGAGTGGTGCGGGCCGTGCAAGGCCATCGCCCCGGCGCTGGAGGAGATCGCCTCGGAGTACGGCGGCAAGCTGACCATCGCCAAGGTCAACATCGACGACAATCCGGTGACGCCGAACAACTACGCGGTGCGCGGCATTCCGACGCTGATCCTGTTCAAGGACGGCAAGCCCGCCGCAACCCAGGTGGGCGCGTTGCCCAAGAGCCGGTTGAAGGATTGGATTGCTTCGAGCATCTGAACCGCCAACGGAGTTTCACCCCTCCCCCTAGGGGAGGGGGTTCTCTTCTCCCTCTCCCCTTGCGGAAGAGGGCCGGGGTGAGGGATAGCCAGCTCACCCGTTCTGGTACGCCTGCCCCCACTTCTCGGAAAACACGAACTCCTCCAGCTTGCCGCGCCCGACCGGCCCGAAATTCCCCATCGGATAGCCGATCGGCAGGATGGCGTAGGAATGCACGCCCGGCGGCAGGCCGAGGGCGGCTTCCGCTTCCTGCTCGTACAGCAGATGCCGCGTCGTCAGGGTCGAGCCCAGGCCGAGGGCGCGCGCGGCGAGCAGCATGTTCTGCACCGCCGGGTAGATCGAGGCACCGGCCCAGCGGGTCGGCGGCGAGGGGCCGTCGTCAAGGCAGGCGACGATCCATACCGGGGCCTCGTGGTAGTGCTCGGTGAGGTATTCCACCGCCGCGTGCTGGCGCTTGTAGCGCTCCGGGGTGACGCCGGGCGGCGGCGCGCTGGTCGCGTAGCGCGGCCCGACCACCTTGTCGAAGGCGCGCTTGTAGAGCACCTGCACCGCGCGCTTGACCGCCGGGTCCTTGACCACGAGGAAGCGCCATTTTTGCGTGTTGCCGCCGTTGGCGGCGCACATGCCGGCTTCGAGGATCTGGCGGATCATGGCGTCCGGCACCGGGTCCGGCTTCAGCCGCCGCATCGCGCGCGTCGTGTGCATGATCTCGAAGACGTCCTTGGCATCGCTCATCGCATCAGCTCCGTTTCACGCCGTAGAATTGCGGCCAGCCGTCGCGCACGTCCTTGAGGTAGGCGTGGTACGCGGTCGGCTGATCGAACAGGCCGAGCGGCACGTAGGACGGATTGGTCCAGAAGTGCGCCTGCATGTCGCCGCAAATCTTCTGCTGGGCGGCCAGGTTGGGCGCATCGAACCAGGCGGCGCGCAGTCCCTCCATGGTCGGATCGTCCGGCCAGCCGAACCATGAGTTCGCGCCGCTCGCACGGATGGCGATGTCAGCCGCCGGGGTGATGTTGCTCATGCCGCCGAGATTGGTGTGGAAGATGTTCCACCCGCCCTCCTCGATCGGTTTCTTGCTCGCGCGGCGCTGCACCACGGTGCCCCAGTCGAGCGTCTGAAAATCGACGTTCATGCCGATCTGTTTCAAGAGATCGGCACTCACCTGCGCCGCCGCCCAGATGGTCGGGATCGTCGTCGCGGCCAGGATGACCACCTTCTCGCCCTTGTAGCCGGCGGCGGCGAGGGCCTTCTTGAGCTTGCTGACATCCTTTTCGCCGCGCGTGACCTCGACGCCCACCGTGCTCGCCATCGGCGTGCCCGGCACGAACAGGCCGACATCAGTCTTGATCAGATCGGGCGTGCTGCCGGCCATCGCCTGGATGAATTCGTTCTGGTCGACCGCCTCAAGCACCACGCGCCGGATCGCGGGGTTGTTGAAGGGCGGGAAAAGCTGGTTGAAGCGCAGGCAGCCGATCTCGCCGGTACGGTCGGTGACGCGGAGCACCAGCTTCTTGTCGCGCTTGAGCGACGGCACGAGGTCCAGCGAGGGGTTTTCCCACCAATCGTATTCGCCGTTGCTCAAGGCCGCCGCCGAGGTCGAGGGATCGGGCACGAAGGTCCATACGGCGCGGTCGATGTAGACGATTTTCGGCCCGGCGGTGAAACTCGGGGTGCCGTCGGGGCGCGGCACATAGGTAGGATTCTTCTCGAACACCGCGCGCGAGCCGGC
>DATIMU010000429.1:0-2388 GCA_035475015.1 Acetobacteraceae bacterium | reverse complement strand
GCGGCGGGCCGGGCTACGCCGCGTTCGCCAGCGCTAAGGCGGGCTTGCGCGCGGTGGCGCAGAGCATGGCCCGCGAACTCGGGCCGAAGAACATCCATGTGGCGCATCTGGTGATCGATTCCGGTGTCGATACCGCCTGGGTGCGCGAGCGCAGACGGGCGCGCGGCGGCGACACTGGCGAGCCCGAGCCCGACGAGCTCATACGGCCCGCTTCCATCGCCGAGACCTACTGGCAGCTGCACCAGCAGCCGCGCGACGCCTGGACGCACGAGCTTGATCTGCGGCCATATCGGGAGGCTTGGTGAGATGCCGGCGCCGGAGTTCCACTTCGATTTTGGCAGCCCGAACGCCTATCTCGCGCATTGCGTCCTGCCCGCGATCGAAGCGCGGACCGGCGTCCGGTTCGTCTACGTCCCGGTGCTGCTCGGCGGGGTGTTCAAGCTGACCAACAACGCCTCGCCGGCGGTGACATTCAAGGATGTCGCCAATAAGCTCGCTTACCAGGGGATTGAAACCGAACGATTCGTCCGCCGGCACGGCATCACGCGCTTTCGCCGCAATCCGTTTTTTCCGGTCAACACGTTGCAGATCATGCGCGGGGCGGTCGCCGCCCAGGCGGAGGACGACCTTCCCCGTTACGTCGAGGCGGTGTTCCACCACATGTGGGAGGAGCCCAAGAAGATGGACGAGCCCGAGGTGATCCGGGCGGCGCTCGACCAGTCCGGCCTCGACGGCGCCCGGCTGATGGCCCGCGCCCAGGAGCCGGAGGTCAAGCAGGCCCTGGTGCGCAACACCGAGGCCTCGGTGGCGCGCGGCACGTTCGGCTCGCCGACCTTCTTCGTGAGCGAGGAGATCTTCTTCGGCAAGGACAGCCTGCGCGACGTCGAGGACGAGATCATGCAGACCCAGATCGCGCGGACCGGGGGCGCCTGATCGCTCAGCGCTTGCTGCGTTTCGGCTTGGCGGGGGCGGCCTTGGCTCGCTTGCGCACCGGGCCGGACGTCTTCTCGCCCTGATCGGCGAAACGGTCGGGGAACTCGCCCTGGTTCTCCAGCGCCTCGATCGGCTCGACGGGCTCGGCCGGCGGCGGGGTGTTCCAGCCCTTCTCGCGGTCTTCCACCATCGGGTTCGGCTCGAGGCCGGCGCCCGCGCTATCCTCCAGCCCGACCAGGAAGCGCGCGCGTTCCCAATGCTCCCGCTCGCGGCCCTCCGGGCGTCCTTCCTCTTCCCAGATCTGGTGGGCGCGTTCGCGGATGCGCTGTTCGGTGTCGGCCATCATGGTCCCCTCATCGCCTCGCAGGAGAAGCGCCACAGGTGCGGCGCGGTTCATCGGGTGAAGGGAAATGGCCCGGGGCACGGGCCGACATAGGCGATGTGCGAGACGATGCCGCTCGCCTCGGCCCAGCAATGCACGGAGAATGCGGGCGGATCGAGCACGAACGCCCCCGGCGCGTCCGGCGCCAAGGCGAGCGCCATGTGGTGACAAGCCGAAGGCGCGATGAGCACGGGCACCTTCGCCACCATCGCCGTCACGCTCCGATGCACATGGCCGCAGATGATCCGCTCGACCTGGGGATGCCGGCTGACGATGGCCGTGAACGCCTTCGCGTCGCGCAGGTTGTCGCGGTCCATGAACCCGATCCCGCTGTCGAACGGCGGATGGTGCATGGCGATCATGGTCGGCCGCCCCGGCGCGGCGGCGAGGCTGCGCTCCAGGAAATCCAGCCGCTCGGCGCACAACTCGCCGTGGTTGTGGCCCGGGGTGAGCGTGTCCAGCATGACCAGCCGGACCGGCAGGTCGTCCACCACATACTGGATGAACCCGGCCCGGTCACCCAAGCCAGGGAGGCCGCCGAGCACCCGCCGCAACGGCTCGCGACTGTCGTGATTGCCCGGGATGACGTAGACCGGGACGTTGAGATGGCGGCGGATCAGCGTCAGGAACAGCGAGTACTCGCTCTCCCGCCCCCCCTCGGCCAGGTCGCCGGTGACCAGCAGCGCCTGAGGCGCGGGATCGAGTGCCGCGACCGCCGCGAGCGCCCGCTCGGTCATCGCATTGGTGTCGATCGCCCCATACGCCAGGCGACCGGGAGGGCACAAATGCAGGTCCGTGACCTGGCAAATCAGCATCGCAAGCTCCGCACTGCAATCAACCCAGGGTTCTACCAGATCCGTTGATGGACCGCACCAAAACTCGACCGCGATTTCGCCCGCCGCGACTCCCGCGCGTCACATGAGCGCGAGAGCGGCGCGGGAGGCACCGCTAGCCGCGCGGCGGTGAGGGGTAGTCGCCGACGCCGGGCCAAGCAGCTTACAGATTGGATAGAAACGCCGCCGGTCTTTCAATCCAACGGGTAGAGCCGCCCGGAGTTTCGCGCTGGCCCTTTC
>DATIMU010000428.1:0-3314 GCA_035475015.1 Acetobacteraceae bacterium | reverse complement strand
GTCCGTGCGCCGCCTTGAGGTCGTCACAGACGGCCCCGACCCAATCCGGCGCGTCGCCCGATGCCAAGCCGTTCAGCAGCGACGCGGCCAGCGCGGTGATGGCCTGGTGCATCTCGCGCGGCCCGGCGATGAAGCGATGGTCGGCGGCGGTGCCGATCAGCGTCGGCGTCGGCTCCACGGCGTAGACCCGGCTCATCCGCCGTATGCGCGTCGGATTGCGGCGCGCGGCGAAATCGCGCGCCAGACGCAGATGCCCCGGCGCCGAGCTGATGAGATCGCCGTCCACCGCAAGGATCACGTCCGCGCGGTCGAGACGCGGCACGACCGCGACCGGCTTGCCGTAGGCCAGCATCGCCCCCTTGCGCGCCGCGTCGCGCGAGACCGGCTCCCATTGATGCCAGCGCGCCTCGGGATATTGCGTGAGCAGGGCGTCAATCTGCCGCGCGAGCGTTGGCGAGGTGACGGTGCCGGTGAGGATGCGCAACCCCGCGCCGCGCGTCGCCGCGGCCTGGCCGCGCTGCCCGACCAGCGCGGTGAGCAATTGCTGTCGATCGGCCGGCGCGGCGTCGACGGTGAGCGCCGCGCGCCGGTGCGGGTCATAGAAATCCAGCACCATCGACTGCGCGAACACGTCTGTCGCGCCGAGGCTCGCCGGATGGTGCGGGTTGCCCTCGACCTTGATCGGCCGACCCATCCAGTGCTTGACCACGACGCCGCTCGCGTAGCCGTCGATGACGTTCGCACTCGTGTAATAGTTGGGCAGCGAGGGAATGATGTCCGGCGGGATGCGCACCGCCGGGATCAGCACGCCCTCCGGCTGCGCGTCGCAGCCGGACAGCCCCGCCATCGCGAACGACGCCGCCATCAGTTGCAGCACGCGGCGGCGGTCGATCGGCGAGGCCAGCCCGTCCGCGAGGCTCGGAAACTCCTGTGACGCGCGCGCGACGAAGGCGGGATCGTCCGCCAATTGACGCAGGCTGCGCCACTGATGGTTCATCGGTGGCATATCGAGCAATCCGTCAGATCGCGGTTTGGAATGTGATACAGCTTCATCAGCGCCGCCGGTGAGGGCGTGTCCGCCGTGCGATGCCACTCGGTGTTGAAGATCTCGCTTTGCGGGCGCAGATGCGGGCCAGGGTCGCTGTGGCAGCTCGTGCAGAAGCCCATGGTGAACGTCGCCTGCTTCGACATCAGCGGCATCCGGTCCACCGCGCCGTGACAGCTCGAGCAGCCGACCCCCTTCGCGATGTGGATGCTGTGGTTGAAGTAGACGTAGTCGGGCAGGTCGGTGACACGGTGCCACGCGATCGGCTGGCCCTTCGCCAGGCTGTCGCGCACCGGTGCGAGCAACGCGGCGTTGGTCCAGATCTGCGAATGGCACGTCATGCAGGTATAAGTCGGCGGCAGGCCGGCATTGGATGCGACCTCGACGGAGGTGTGGCAGAAGCGGCAGTCGATGCCGAGGCCGGCAACATGGTGTTCGTGGCTGAACGGCACCGGCTGGTCGATCGTCCAGCGCAAGCCGCGTGCGTAGTCGGTGCGCGGAAAACCCCACCACCACGCGAGCAGCAGGGCGAACGCGCCTGCCATGCCAAGCAGGATCAGCTTGGCCGCCAGATTTGCGCTCGGCCGGAAGATCGCTGCCATCGTGCCCCACCCGTGGGGAACAAACCTTCGCTCGGCGGTGCGGTTCCGATTTCGCAGGATCGTGATGCGATAGATGGCTTTGACGAGGCGGGGCCCGTGCGGGAGAGTGGGGGCGATCAGGGAGGACCGCTCATGTCCAGTGCCGCGTCCCAGGCCAGCAGCCCGTCGCCCCGCGCCCGCCCGCCGTTTCGCGCCGACCATGTCGGCAGCCTGTTGCGACCGCGCGAATTGCAGGAGGCGCGCGCCGCCTGGAAGTCCGGCGCGATGTCGCGCGAGGCGTTGCGCGAGGTGGAGGACCGCTGCATCGCGGCGGCCATCCGCCGGCAGCAGGAGATCGGCCTGCGCGCCGTGACCGATGGCGAATATCGCCGCGCCTATTGGCACTACGATTTCGTCGCGGGTCTCGACGGCGTGGAAATCTACGAGCCCGAGCAGAAGATCCAGTTCAAGGGCAACGTGCCGCTGCCGCACGCGCTGCGCGTCACCGGGCGCATCGGCTGGTCGAAGCCGGTGATGATCGACGACTATCGCTTCGTCGCGAGCCACGCGGGCGCGGCGGTGGCGAAGCAGACCATCCCGTCACCCAGCGTCGTGCATTTCCGTGGCGGTCGGCGCGCCATCGACCCCGCCACCTATCCCGACATGGACGGCTTCTTCGCCGATCTCGCCGCCGCCTATCGCGACGCGGTGCGCGACTTCGCGGCGGCGGGTTGCCGCTACCTGCAGCTCGACGAGGTGAACATCGCCTATCTCTGCGACCCCGAGCAGATCGCCAGCCTCAAGGCGCGCGGCGAGCACGTCGAGAATCTGCTCGGCATCTACGGCGACATGCTCAACACCGCGATCAGCGGCCGTTCGCCCGACATGACGATTTCCATGCATCTCTGCCGGGGCAACTTCCGTTCGACCTGGGTGGCGAGCGGCGGCTACGAGCCGGTGGCCGAGGTGCTGTTCAACAAGATCGACGCCGACGCCTATTTCATGGAATACGACACCGACCGCGCCGGCGGCTTCGAGCCGCTGCGCTTCGTGCCGCGCGGGGAAAAGATCGTCGTGCTCGGCCTCGTCACCAGCAAGACGGGCGAACTCGAAAGCAAGGACGAGCTCAAGCGGCGCATCGACCAGGCCGCGAAATACCTGCCGCTGGAGCAACTCGCCCTGAGCCCGCAATGCGGCTTCGCCAGCACCGAGCAAGGCAACCTGCTCACCGAGGAGCAGCAATGGGCCAAGCTGCGACTCTGTGTGGAGGTGGCGCGCGAGGTGTGGGGCGGCGTGTAGCGGATGAGTGGCGGACTGAAGTCCGCCCTACACGACTCGGCGTAGGGCGGACTCCAGTCCGCCATCTCCGACTCAGCCCGCTAGAAACGCCGCGACCTCCGGCACCGCCTTCAGCTCCGTCAACTCTTGCCCGCTCGGTAGTTGCGGCCGGTCGCGCTCGGCGTTGACCATGCAGAGGAAGCCCAGCGGCTCCCCCTCGGTGGCGCGGAACTGGTGCCAAGTCCAGGACGGGATGGTGACGAGGTCGTGCGGCCCGACCTCGCGCACCGCGTCGCCCAGCAGGCAATGGCCGCGTCCGCGCAGGATCATCACCGCGTGGACGTGCTCGTGGCGCTCCAAGGTCGAGTAGCCGCCCGCCGCCATCTCGAAATAGCGCAATTCGCAGCCGA
>DATIMU010000427.1:0-11122 GCA_035475015.1 Acetobacteraceae bacterium | reverse complement strand
ACCAGCGAGAGCGTCGCGCCGCGGGTGATTGCGAATGAAACGTCATTGACCGCGCGCAAGCTCAGGCGCCGCTCGCCCGCCAGCACCCGTTGCAGCCACGGGCGCGACACGTCGAACACCCGCGACACCGCTTCGACTTCGAGCATCGGCGCGTCAGACATGCGCGGCCTTGTCGTGCAGCCAGCACGCGGCGCGGGTCGCGCCGGCATCCAGCAACGCCGGCCGCTCGATCCGGCAGCGGTCGAACACGAATGGGCAGCGCGGGTTGAAGGCGCAGCCGGGCGGGATCGCGTTGAGGCGCGGCATCGCGCCGTCGATCTGCCGCAGCCGCTCCACCCTGCGCTCGATCCACGGAATGCTGCCCATCAGTCCTTCCGTGTAGGGATGCGCCGGCTGCTTCACCACGGCGCGCACCGGGCCGATTTCGACGATGCGTCCGGCATACATCACGGCGACCCGATCGGCGGTCTCGGCGATCACCCCCATGTCGTGCGTGACCAGCATCACCGATGTCCCGTGGTCGCGGGTGAGCGATTTGAGCAGCTCGATGATCTGCGCCTGGATGGAGACGTCGAGCGCCGTGGTCGGCTCGTCGGCGATCACCAGACGGGGCTCGGCGCACAGCGCCAGCGCGATCACCACGCGCTGCCGCATCCCGCCGGAGAACTCGTGCGGATACGCGCCGACCCGCTGCGCCGCGGCGGGGATGCCGACCCGTTCAAGCCACGCCACGGCGCGGCGGCGGGCGTCGGCGTCGCTCAGGCGCAGATGCGTCTGCATCGTCTCGATCAGTTGGCGGCCGACCGGGTAGACCGGATCGAGCGTGGTCAGCGGGTCCTGAAAAATCGCGCCGATCTGCCGGCCACGGATCTCGCGCATCCGCGCCGGCGGGAGATTGTCGATCCGCGCGCCGTCGAGCAGCACGCGCCCGCCGGCGATGCGGCCGGGCGGCTCCAGCAGGCCGATGATGGCAGCACCCGTGAGCGACTTGCCGGCACCACTCTCGCCGACCACGCCGAGCACCTCGCCAGGCTCAATACCGAACGAAATACCGTCGAGTGCGCGCAGCACGCCGCGCCGGGTCGGGAACTCGACGGTCAGCGCCTCGACGTCGAGCAGCGCCATCAGCGCAGCCGCGGATTGAGGGCGTCGCGCAGCCAGTCGCCCAGAAGATTGATGGACAGCACCATCAGCACCAGCGCGACCCCGGGAAAGATCGTCACCCACCACTCGCCGCTGAACAGGAAGTCGTTGCCGATGCGGATGAGCGTGCCGAGCGAGGGCTGCGTCACCGGCAGCCCGACGCCGAGGAAGGATAGCGTCGCCTCGTCGAGGATGGCGAGGCCGAGCGTGAGCGTCGCGATCACCAGCACCGGGCCGAGCACGTTCGGCAGGATGTGCGTCGCCATGATCCGCACCCGCGACAGCCCGATCACCCTTGCGGCCATCACGTAGTCGCGGTTGCGCTCGACCAGGGTGGAGCCGCGCACGACGCGGGCGAATTGCGGCCAGCGGGCGATGCCGATGGCCAGGATGATGACGTAGATCTCCAATTGCTCGTGCATGTCCTTGGGCAAGGCCGCGCGCACCACGCCGTCCACCAGCAGCGCGATGAGGATGGACGGGAAGGTGAGCTGGACGTCCGCGACGCGCATCAGCAGGGCGTCAATGGTGCCGCCGGCGTAGCCCGCGAGCAGCCCGATGGCGACGCCCACGACGCTCGCGAACACGATGGACGCGACGCCCACCAGCAGGCTAATGCGCATTCCGAACATGATGCCCGAGAGCACGTCGCGGCCCTGGTCGTCGGTGCCGAGCGGATAGGTCCACTCGCCGTCGGGGGCGAGCAGCGGCGGGCGGAAGCTGTCCATCAGGTTGAGGCTGGCGAGGTCGAACGGATCGTGCGGCGCGATCAACGGCGCGAAGGCGGCGGCGGCGATGCAGATCACGACGACCAGCAACGAGACGACGGCGACCGGCGAGCGGCTGAACGAATAGACGAAATCGCTGTCGGCGAAACGCGCCAGGGCTCGCGCGGCCCCTCTCATCGCACACCCGCGGCGGCGCGCCGCTCGATGCGCAGGCGGGGATCGACCGCGTAGTACAGAAGGTCGACCACGAGATTGATGACGACGAACAGCACCGCGATCAGCAGCAGATAGGCCGACATCACCGGGATGTCGGCAACCGCGATCGACTGGATCAGCAACAGCCCGACGCCGGGCCACTGGAACACGGTTTCGGTGACGATCGAGAACGCCACGACGAGGCCGAATTGCAGCCCGACGATGGTGATGACCGGGACCAGCGTGTTGCGCAGCGCGTGGCCGAAATTCACCGCGCGGTCCGACAGGCCGCGGGCGCGGGCGAACTTGATGTAGTCGGTGCGCAGCACCTCCAGCATCTCGGCCCGCACCAGGCGCATGATGAGGGTCATCTGGAACAAGCCGAGCGTGATCGCCGGCAGGATCAGCGCCTTGAGGCCCGAGATCGTGAGGAAGCCGGTGCTCCACCAGCCGAGATGCACCACGTCCCCGCGCCCGAAGCTCGGCAGCCAATGCAGCATCACGCTGAAGACCAGGATGAGCAGGATGCCGATGAGGAAAGTCGGCAGCGACACGCCGATCAGGCTGAAGGCGAGGAACAGCCGCGACGAGACCGCGTTGCGGAAGATCCCGGTATAGACGCCCATCGGCACCCCCACCACCAGGGCCAGCACCGAGGCGGTGAACGACAACTCGAGGGTGGCGGGCAGGCGCTCGGCGATCAGCCCGGCGACCGGGCGGGCGAGACGATAGCTGATGCCGAAATCGCCGTGCAGCGCCGCCCAGATGAAATGCGCGTACTGCACGAGAAACGACCGGTCGAGGCCGAGCGAGCGGATCAGCGCCTGGCGCTGCGCCTCGGTGTAGTCCTGGCCGAGCATCGTCACGACCGGATCGCCCACGAAGGCGAACATCGCGAAGGCGATGAACCCGACCACCAGCAGGACCGGGATCGCCTGCAGGACGCGAGAGAGGATGAAAGCGGCCATGTCGTCGGAACAGCTTTACGGCAGGCGCATGGCTCGCGCCAAGGGTTTGCCGATCAGCCGGACGCCTCGCCCGCCGGGGCTTGCGGTGGGCGGGCCCACTCGTTCACCAGGCTGAAGCCGACCCCGAGCAGGACGGGGCCGAGAAAGATGCCGAGCAATCCGAAGGCCAACACCCCGCCGAGCACGCCGAGCACGGTCAGCAGGAAGGGCAGCTTCGCGCCGCGCGAGAGAATCCAGGGCTGCATGATGTGATAGGTGCCGGTGATGACCACCACGCCGTAGATCGCCAGGAAGATCCCCTTGCCGGTGGCGCCGGTGCTCAGCAGCCAGAGGCTCGCCGGAATCCACACCAGCGGCGCGCCGATCGGCAGCACGGCGAGAAATCCGGCGACCACCGCCAGCAGGACGGCCCGGGGGACGTCGCAGATCCACAGGCCGAAGGCGGTCAGCACGCCCTGCACGATCGCCGTGCCCAGGATGCTGTAGACCGTCCCGCGCACCGTCGCCCCGGTCACCTCGATCAGCCGCTCGGCCTGGTCGCCGGCGATGCGGCGCGCGACGCCCTGCAGCCGGTCGGCGATCGGATCGCCGTAGAGATAGAAGAAAAAGGCGATGAACAGCGCCAGCAGGAACAGCACCACGCCGTTGGCGATGCCGAGCAGCAGGCTGAACCCGCCCTCGACCAGCATCCCGAAATAGGGCCGGAACGCCTCGAACATCGCGGTGATGTCGGCCGCCCAGTGGTTCCACAGATCGCCGATCATCGGGCCGAACATCGGAATGGCATAGAGCCAGGTCGGGCTCGTCGGCAGCCCGGCGCGCAGCCCGTTGGTGACGAGGGCGCGCAGATGGTTGACGTCGGTGGCGCTGGTCGGCGCGGCGAGCGCCAGCGGCAGCACGATCACGATAGCGGTCAATGCCACCATGATCCCCGCCGCCCCGCCATGCCCCACCTTGAGGCGCAGGCGCAACCACTCGGCGACCGGCCAGGTGGTGAACACCAGGATGCCGGCCCACAGGATGGCCGAGAAGAACGGGTACAGCACCAGCACGCAGCCCACCGCGATGCCGCCGAGCAGCAACCCCATGAGCACGCGCTCGGCTACCATGCCCCGCCCGCCATTCCCGCTCCGAAACTTCCCGCGCCAACCCGCGCCTCCGTGCCTTGCCGGCTGCGACTGGTCAAGCGTACCCCTCGACTGTAGCCTCCCCGCGGTCGCAGAGGGGGAGGAAACGCCGATGCCGCGCCTGGCCGCCAATCTGTCGATGATGTTCAACGAGGTGCCGTTTCTCGACCGCTTCGCCGCCGCGCGAAAAGTGGGGTTCGAGGCGGTCGAGTTCCTGTTTCCCTACGAGTTCCCCGCCAAGGAGCTGCGCCAGCGGCTCGACGACAACGGGCTCGCCCAGGCGCTGTTCAACATGCCGCCCGGGGACTGGGCGAAGGGCGAGCGTGGCCTCGCCAGCCTGCCGGGCCGCACCGAGGAGTTCCGCGCGTCCGTCCAGAAGTCGCTCGACTACGCCGCGGCGCTCGGCTGCAAGCTGGTGCACTGCATGGCCGGGATGGTGCCCGAAGGCGTTTCGCCGATCACCGCCGCCAGCCTCTATGCCGCCAACCTTGCCTGGGCGGGGGAGCAGGCAAAGGCCGCCGACGTGCGGATCGTGATCGAGCCGATCAATCATCGGGACATGCCGGGGTATTTTCTCCACACCGAGGCGCAGGGCGCGGCGGTGGTCGAGGCGATCGGGCGCGATCGGCTGGGCCTGCAGTTCGACGTCTATCATTGCCAGATCACTGAGGGCGACGTGACCAAGCGCATGGAGACGTTCATGCCGGTGATCGCCCACATGCAGATCGCCGACGTGCCGGCGCGCAATGAGCCTGGCACCGGCGAGATCGGCTGGGAGTTCGTGTTCCGCCGGATGGACGAGCTTGGGTACCAGGGCTGGGTGGGGTGCGAGTATCGGCCGGCCGGGGAGACCGTCGCGGGCCTGGAATGGCGCAAGCGGTTCGGCGTCTGATTGCGGGTGACCTGGATGTCGGAACCTCCGCCCGCGCTTCATCGTCATGGCCGGGCTCGACCCGGCCATCACTCGCAAGCGCGGTCGGTGCTGCCCATTGGCACCTCCTTGTGCGCCGCAGCAGATGGCCGGGTCGGGCCCGGCCATGACGGAGTTGAAACGTCTTCCACCGGAAGGAAAACGGCATGAAAATCGGATTCGTCGGCCTCGGCATCATGGGTCGCCCGATGGCGCTCAACCTCAAGAAGGCGGGGCACACGCTGATCGTGCCGGAACGCAAGAGCCTCGCCGACGATATTCGCGCCGCCGCCGAGGTCGTCGCCGACCCGCGAGCGGTCGCCGCGAAGGCGGAGGTGGTGATCCTGATGGTGCCCGATACGCCCGACGTCGAGCAGGTGCTGTTCGGCGACAAGGGCGTGGCCGGCGGCCTGACCAAGGGTTCGCTGCTGATCGACATGTCCTCGATCAGCCCGGTCGCGACCAAGGAATTCGCCAAGAAGATCAACGCGCTCGGCTGTGACTATCTCGACGCGCCGGTATCCGGCGGCCAGGTGGGCGCCACCCAGGCGACGCTCACCATCATGGTGGGCGGCCCCTCGGCCGCATTTGCCCGCGCCAAGTCGCTGTTCGAGACCATGGGCAAGACCATCACCCATGTCGGCGAGTCGAATGGCGATGGGCAGACCTGCAAGGTCGCCAACCAGATCATCGTGGCGCTGAACATCCAGGCGGTCGCCGAGGCGCTGGTGTTCGCGGCCAAGGCCGGTGCCGACCCGGCCAAGGTGCGTCAGGCGATCTCCGGCGGGTTCGCCGCCTCGCGCGTGCTGGAATTGCACGGCGAGCGGATGCTCAACCGGTCTTTCGACCCCGGCTTCCGCATCCGGTTGCACCAGAAGGATCTCAACCTGGCGCTGTCCTCGGCGCGGGATCTCGGCGTCTCGCTGCCGAACACGGCCATGGCGCAGCAGATGTTTGCCTCCTGCGCGGCGCATGGCGGGGCGGACCTCGACCACGCGGCACTCGTTCGGGCGATCGAGGGACTTGCCGATTTCGAGATTCTGAAGCAGGGCTGATCCTGGTCTCTCCGAGGGGCCGAGTCGCGAATCTTGTCCGGGATTGAAAGTTCTGGCGACACAGTCATAAGGTCCATGTTCAAACTCGAATCTGAGACACGCGAGTCCATGTCTGGATCTCTCGCATGAGTTGAAAAGGCTGGTCGACCATGATGCGCTTTACTGAAATCGGTCAGCAATTGCGGGCTTATCGGCTCGAATCGGGCCTGCGCGCGGAGGAAATCGCCGCGCGTCTCGGGGTTTCGCGAGCCGCGCTCTATCGCTACGAAAAGGGCGAGGTCATCAAGCTCGACACCATCAAGCGGCTTGCCGAGCTGCTCAAGATCTCGCCGCTATCGCTGCTCGGCATCGGCGTCGAATACTACAACCGCCCGATCGGCTTCTTCGAGCGGTTGCGCCAGGTCGAGGAGACCGCCGACCAGATCCTGCAGGTTGCCGGGCCGGTGTGCTACCTGACCACGTCCGACTCCTATGATGCCGCGCTAGGCGAGGCGTTCGACGAGGCATCCGAGGAGGCCGGGGCGGAGCGCACGGCGATGCGCGGCATGGCCGAGCAGGTCATGGGCCTGCTCATCGCACGGAAGAAGATGTACGGGATGCGGCGCCCGAGCATCATCGCCATCATCGCCCTCTCGGCGGTGCAGCGTTTCCTCGAGGCGGGGGTCGCCGGGTCGGTGATCGTCTCCGACCGGGTGCGGCGGATCTGCCGGCAGGTCGCGGCGACCGAGGTGGAGAACATCGCCTCGCTGATGGAGGCCGAGCCGATGGGCCTGCAATTCGGCCTGCTGACTGGCGCCGAGCCGAGCTCGTCCTTCCAGATCCTCCGCGCGCGCGACCGGGCGAGCCTCGGGATCAACCCGTTCCAGACCGACACGCATCCGAGCGGACAGACCGGGGTGGCGATGATAACCAGCGCCGACGAGGCCATCGCGGCGCATCAGCGCGTGGCGGAGGCGAACTGGCGCGAGTCGGTGAAGGGGCCGGCCGGCGCCGCCCGGTTGCGCCAACTGCTCGCGGCGGTGCGCGGCTGAACTCGGCGCGCGGCTGCCGCGCCCTCGCTGAAATCACCGCCATCATCGCGAGCCGCTCTTGGGCGGCGTGGCGATCCATCGTGCGGGCCGGCCTTGCCCGCCGGGGCGGGGTCTTTATTCTGCTCGGATGATTCCCCGGACAATCCCGCCGCTGCACATCCATCCCGACGTGACGCTGCTCTCCGAGCGGCGCGTCTGGGAGGGCCGCTTTCCACTGGACGAAATCCGCTTCCGCCATCGCCGGTTCGACGGCGCGCTGTCGGGCGAGCGGGTGTGGGAGCTGTGGCGGCGCGGCCGGGCGGCGGCGGTGCTGCCCTACGACCCCGACGCTGACGCGGTGGTGCTGATCGAGCAGTTCCGCCTCCCCGCTTTGGCCGCCGGGCTCGACCCGGTGCTCGTCGAGGTGCCGGCCGGCCTGTGCGACGCGGGCGAGGCGGTGGAGACCACGGCGGTTCGCGAGACGCGCGAGGAAGTGGGGTTGTCGGTGGACCGTCTGGAACGGATCGGCGATTTCCTGCTGACCCCCGGCGGGTCGGACGAGCTCGCCGCCCTCTTCGTCGGGCGCGTGCGGGCTCCGGCGGCGGATGCCGAGGGCGTCGCCGGCCACGCCGGCCTGGCGGCCGAGCACGAGGACATCCGGGCGCGCGTCTGGCCGGCGTCGCGGGCGATCGAGACGGCGCTCGCCGGCGGCTTTCCCAATTCGGTGACGAGCCTCGCATTGCTCTGGCTCGCCAGTCGCCGCGACTGGCTGCGCGCGCATTGGAGCCAAGCATGACCGAACGCATTTTTCTCAGCGAGCCGACCCGCGCGACCCTGGAGGCGACCGTGATCGCCAGCGGGCCGGAGGGCGTGGTGCTGGACCGCACGGTGTTCTACGCGCGCTCCGGCGGCCAGCCGGGCGATACCGGCATCCTGCGCTGGGCGGGCGGCGAGATGCCGGTGATCGACACCGTCAAGGGCGAGGGCGAGACGATCCTCCATGTGCCGGCGCCGGACGCGGCCCTGCCCCCGCCTGGAACCGCGGTCGAGGCGGTGCTCGACTGGTCGCGGCGGGAGCGGCTGATGCGGATGCACACCAGCCTGCATCTGCTGTGCAGCCTGATCCCCGGCGCCGCCGTCACCGGCGGGCAGATCGGCGCCGACCGCTCGCGGCTGGATTTCGACCTGCCCACGCCGCCCCCCAAGGAAGCGCTGGAATCCGGGCTCAACGCCCTGATCGCGGCGGACCATCCGGTGAGCGCCGAATGGGTGGACGAGGCGGTGCTGGACGCCGATCCCGGCCTGGTCCGCACGCTTTCGGTCAAGCCGCCGCGCGGCGCGGGGCGCGTCCGCCTGGTCCGCATCGGCGCGGGCGAGTCGCCGGTGGATTTGCAGCCCTGCGGCGGGACGCATGTCGCGCGGACCGGCGAGATCGGGGCGATGCGGGTGCTGAAGATCGAGAACAAGGGCAAGCAGAATCGGCGCATCACGATCGCGCCGGCTGACTGAGGGGAGCCTGCATGGAACCGCTGGTGAGCACGGAGTGGCTGGCCGCCGAACTCGGCAAGCCCGACCTCGTGGTGTTCGACGCGACGAAATACCTGCCCAACGAGAACCGTGACGGCCGCGCCGAATTCCACACGGCACACATCCCGGGGGCGCGGTATTTCGACATCGACGAGGTCGCCGACCGCGACACCGACCTGCCGCACATGGTCCCCGCCGCCGGCCGCTTCGCCCGGCTGATCGGCGCGATGGGCGTCTCCAACGCCTCCCGCGTGGTGTTCTACGACCAGAAGGGCCTGTCCTCGGCGGCGCGCGGCTGGTGGCTGATGGGACTGTTCGGCCATGACCGCGCGGCGGTGCTGGATGGCGGCTTGCCGAAATGGGTGCGCGAGGGCCGCCCGACCGAGAGCGGTGACGCGGCGCCGGCGCGGCCCGCCGAGTTCCGCCCGGATTTCCGCGCGACAAGGCTGCGCGGCATCGGCGACGTGCTGCGCAACCTCGATGGCCGGTCCGAACTGGTGCTGGACGCTCGCGCCGCCGGACGGTTCACCGCGCAAGTGCCGGAACCGCGCGCCGGGATGCGCGGCGGGCACATCCCCGGCTCGCGCAACCTGCCCTACACCGACCTGCTCGCCGCCGATCAGACTTTTCTGGCGCGCCCGGCGCTGCGCGAGCGCTTCGCCGGCGCCGGGGTGGACGGCTCGCGCCCGGTGGTGACGAGCTGCGGCACCGGCGTCACCGCCTGCATCCTCACGCTCGGACTGACTTTGGCTGGCCTCCCCGAGGGTGCCGTGTACGACGGATCGTGGACCGAATGGGGCGGGCGTGCCGATACGCCGGTGGAGAGCTGAACGGAATGGCCGACGACCGGAAAAAGAATCGCGGCTTCCGCACCCGCCTGTCGCATGGCGGACGCGCCGGGACGCATGTGCACGGGTTCGTCAATCCGCCTCTGTTGCGCGGCTCGACGGTGCTCTACCCGAACATGACCGAGCGCCGCGCCTCGCAGACCAAGCGGCTGGAGCAGGAACTCGTCTACGGCATCATGGGCTCCGAGACGCATTTCATGCTCGAGGACATGATCGCCGGCATCGAGGGCGGCACGCGCTGCCAGATCGTCGGCTCGGGGCTCGCCGCCGTCACCACCCCCCTGCTCGCCTATCTCAAGGTGGGCGACCACTGCCTGATGCCGGACAGCGTGTATGGCCCGGCACGCAATTTCTGCGACCGCTTCCTGCGCGACTACGGCGTGGAGACGACCTACTACCGGCCCGAGATCGACGAGCCGGGCATCGCCGAGCTGATCCGGGCGAACACCAAGGTGGTCTACACCGAGAGTCCGGGCAGCCACACCTTCGAGGTGCAGGATGTCCCGGCCATTGCCCGCGCCGCCCATGCGCGCGGCTGCCGGGTGCTGATGGACAACACCTGGGGGCTGCATTTCTTCCAGCCCTTCGCGCACGGCGTCGACGTCTCGATCCAGGCGCTCACCAAATACGCCGGCGGTCATTCGGACCTGATGCTCGGCAGCGTCACCACCAACAGCGACGCGGATTGGGAACGGGTGCGCGGCACCGCGCTCCTGCTCGGCCAATACGCCAGCCCGGACGATTGCTGGCTGGCGCTTCGCGGGCTGCGCACCCTGGCCGTCCGGCTGGAGGCGCAGATGCGGGCCGGGATCGCCGTCGCGAGCTGGCT
Organism: Acetobacteraceae bacterium; assembly: GCA_035475015.1. Lineage (GTDB taxonomy): Bacteria > Pseudomonadota > Alphaproteobacteria > Acetobacterales > Acetobacteraceae > JAFKFI01. The sequence continues at coordinate 782 of DATIMU010000427.1, read as the reverse complement.
CGCCACCCGGCCGGAGGTGAAGCAGGTGCTTCACCCCGCACTGCCCGACGCGCCCGGTCACGCCCTCTGGAAGCGCGATTTCACGGGTGCCGCCAGCCTGTTCAGCGTGGTGTTCCGGCCGGAATTCAGCGTCGGCGCCACACATGCCTTCGTCGAGGCGCTGGAGCTGTTCGGCATCGGCGCGTCATGGGGCGGCTATGAGAGCTTGGCCGTGCCGACCACCGGCTTCCTCACCCGCTCGGCCGGGACCGGGAATTTCGGCGGCGCGGCGGTGCGCCTGCATATCGGGCTGGAGGAGCCCGCCGACCTGATCGCGGATCTGGAGCGGGGGCTAGTGGCGCTCCGCGACCACCGGGACTGAGCCGGCGCGGGCGCAGGCGTCGCACAGCCCCTCCGCCTCGACGGTCGCCCGGCTGACGCTGAACCCGGCGCGGCCGGCCGCCTCGGCCAGCGCGTCGGCGGTGCCGCGATCCTCGAGCTCGATCACCCGTTTGCAGCCGATACAGATGAGGAACTGGGCCGCGTGGTCCTCGTGCTCATGGGCGACGCAGCCGACGAAGGCGGACAGGCGTTCGAGGCGGTGGATCAAGCCATGCTCCAGCAGGAAATCGAGCGCGCGGTAGACCGTCGGCGGCGCCGCGCTGTGGCGGGTCGGACGCAGCCGGTCGAGCAGCTCGTAGGCGCCCGCCGGCCCCGGCGTCTCCAGGATGAGGCCGAGCACCTGGCGGCGCAGGTCGGTCAGCCGCGCGCCGCGCTCCTCGCAGATGCGGCCGGCGCGGTCC
>DATIMU010000426.1:0-1649 GCA_035475015.1 Acetobacteraceae bacterium | reverse complement strand
GTCTCGGTCCATACCGGGACGATCCCCTCGAAGACGTTGCGCGAGACCGTGCTCAACCTGACCGGCTGGCGGGAGCGGGGGTTCTATGGCCGCGCCTACCGGGTCAAGAAGGACATCCAAGCGCGCGACCTGATGGCCCGGCTGCACATGACGCTGGATCACGAGGTGGACGTGCTGGAGCACCAGTTCGCCCGCAACGCGGTGAGCTCGGCGTGCGGCACGGCGAGCTTCCTCGATCCGCACCATGTCGCCGTCACCTCCGATGCCGGCGAGACCAAGGTCTTCACGGGGGAGAAATTCCTCATCGCGGTCGGCACCCGTCCGCATCGGCCGCCGAACGTGCCGTTCGACGGCCGCAGCGTGCTCGACAGCGACGAGATCGTGGACATCCGGCGGCTGCCGCGCAGCCTGACGGTGATCGGCGCCGGCGTGGTCGGCGTCGAGTACGCCACCATCTTCAGCGCGCTGGACGTGAGCGTCTCCCTGGTGGAGGCACGGCCGAGCATTCTCGAATTCATCGACCACGAGCTGGTGGAGGACTTCCTGCACCAGCTGCGCGACCGCGGCGTCACCATCCGGTTCGGCGCGAAGGTGGAGCGGATCGAGTTCGAGCACGATTGGCCGGTGACCATCCTGGAGGGCGGGCGGCGGGTGCGCTCCGAGATGCTGCTCTACTGCGCCGGTCGCGACGGTGGCACCGATCTGCTGAACATCGCGGCGTGCGGGCTGGCGGCAGACCCGCGCGGCCGCCTGAAGGTCGACCCCAAGACGTTCCAGACCGAGGTCGCGCATATCTATGCCTCGGGCGATGTCGTCGGCTTTCCGAGCCTCGCCTCGACCTCGTTGGAGCAGGGGCGGATCGCCGCCTGCCACGCCTTCGGCATCCCGCTGCCGCCGGCGCCGGAGTTCTTTCCCTACGGCATCTACTCGGTGCCGGAGATTTCGACCGTCGGCATGAGCGAGGAGGAGGTGCGCCGGCGGGCGATCCCCTACGAGTGCGGCATCGCCCGGTTCCGCGAGACCTCGCGCGGCCACATCATGGGCCTCAGCGCCGGGATGATGAAGATGATCTTCGCGCTCGACACGCGACGGCTGCTCGGCGTCCACATCGTCGGCGAGGGCGCCACCGAGCTGGTCCATATCGGCCAGGCGGTGCTGAACCTCGGAGGCACGCTCGACTACTTCATCGAGAACACGTTCAACTACCCGACGCTCGCCGAGGCGTACAAGATCGCGGCACTGGACGCCTGGAACCGGATGTTCCGGGTCTGACGGCGCCGCAGGGCGCCTCCTTCCACGCCGCCGATTGAGAAATGCCGCGAGCGACACGAGGTTTGCGGAATGTGCCGCCTCTACCACATCGACAAGACGCCCCGGGAACTGGCGCGGCAATTCGGCCTGCGTCTCGGCCTGCCGCCGCCGAATTTCGCGCCGTCATGGCGCATCGCGACGACCGACCCGGCGCCCGTCGTTAGGCGTCATCCGCAGACCGGCGAGCGACGCCTCGACGTGCTGCATTGGGGGCTGGTGCCGCATTGGGTCAATGAACCGAAGGGGGCGCCGCGGCCCGTCAACGCGCGATCCGATAGCGTAGCCACCGGCGGGATGTTTCGCGGCGCCTACCACGCGCGCCGCTGCCTGGTCCCGGC
>DATIMU010000425.1:0-1915 GCA_035475015.1 Acetobacteraceae bacterium | reverse complement strand
GCCGGCAGCGCGCCGGCGCGCAGCAGCACCGCGAGATCGTTGGCCGATTGCGCGTTGAAGCTGCCGCTGATCTGGCCGCGCCCGGCGGTGATCGGCTCGCGGATGACGGGCGCGCTGATGACCTGATTGTCCAGCACGATGGCGAAGCGGCGGTTGACGTTGGCGCGGGTGATGTCGGCGAAGCGCCGCGCGCCGACCGAATTGAAGGTGAAATTCACCACCCAATCGCCGTTCTGCGAGTTCGCACCGGCCCGCGCGTCGGTCAGGTCGCCGCCGTCCACGTCGACGCGCCGGCGCACCGCGATCTTCTGGTTGGGCTGGTTCTGCATCGGCAAGTACTCGTCGCCCGGCGGCGGCGGGCCGCCGGCGGCCGGGTTGGCGTTCTCGTCGACCAGCTGGAAGGTCATGTGCGCGGTCTTGCCGAGCAGCTCCTTGACGTGGTTCGGGTCCTCGATGCCGGGCAGCTGCACCACGATCCGCTGCTCGCCCTGCCGGGTGATCTGCGGGTCCGCGACGCCGGTTTCGTCGATGCGGCGGCGCACGATCTCGATGGATTGCTGCACGGCGGCGGTGGCCCGCTCGTTGAGCGCGACCGGCGACAGGGTCAGGGTGATCTGCCCGTCCGGGGTGGAGGCGAGGTCGATGTCCGGGCGGTTGGCCGGGCCTTCCGAGGCGACCAGCGGCCGCAGCGCGGCGACCGCCTCCTCGACCTTGCCCGCATCGCGCAGGCGCAGCACGATGCGGTTCTGGTCGGGCTGCGCCACGAGCGTCTGATAGAAGATGTTGCCCGGCCGCAACGCCTGGCGCACCGCGTCGAGCAGGCCGTTCAGGCGCTCCTTGACCACCGCCTTCATGTCCACCTCGAGCAGCAGGTAGCTGCCGCCGCGCAGGTCGAGGCCGAGATGCACGGTGCGCCACGGCAGCCAGGAGGCCGGGGCGGCGACGAGGTTCGGGATGCAGAGCAGGAAGCCAAGCAGGCAAGCGCCGAGAACGAGCGCGGTCTTCATGCGGCTGAAGAACATCATGGTGGGCAGGCAGCTCCCGGCGGCGCGATCGGGCCGCGTGTCGTCCCGGCGGCAGCGGATGGCGCTGGCGGCCGAGTGGGCGCGGAGAATGGCGATCCGGCCCCCTCCTTGCAAGTCTCGTGGCTGGACGCAGGCGCGTGTGGCGGAATCGCCCCGCGGCTGATAACTCTCGCCGCCGCAAGGGAGACGCGGCCATGCCGCAGCGACGACTGCGCATCGGGATCGCCGGTGCCGGGCATTTCGGACGATATCACGCCCTCAAGGTGGCGGCCTCCGAGCGGGCCGAGCTGGTCGGCATTCACGATCCCGACGAGGAACGGGCCAAGACGGTGGGCTGGGAGGCCGGCGCGCCTTCGATGGGCTTTCCGCCATTGCTGGCCGCGAGTGACGCGCTGGTGGTCGCGGCACCCGCCGAACAGCACCACGGGCTTGCCGCCGCCGCGCTGCGGGCCGGGCGGCATGTGCTGGTCGAGAAGCCGATCGCCGCCACCCTGGCCGAAGCGGACGAGCTCGCGGCGCTGGCCGCCGAGCGTCGGCTGGTGCTGCAGGTGGGCCATCTCGAACGCTTCTCGGCGGCGCACGGCATGGTCGAGGGCCGCATGGGCCAGCCGCTCTATATCGAGGCGACGCGCATCGCGCCGTTCAAGCAGCGCGGCACCGACGTCTCGGTGATCCTCGACCTGATGATCCACGACCTCGACCTCATCCTTTCGCTCGTCGACAGCCCGATCGAGAGCGTCGACGCGGTGGGCGCCGCCGTGGCCAGCCCGCATGAGGACATCGCCAACGCCCGCGTGCGCTTCGCCAATGGCTGCGTGGCCACCGTCACGGCCAGCCGCATCTCCTTCCGCACCGAGCGGCGGATGCGCATTTTCGCAGCGGAAGGTTAC
>DATIMU010000424.1:0-2221 GCA_035475015.1 Acetobacteraceae bacterium | reverse complement strand
AGCGTTCGAGCGGCAGGCACACCGCGAAGGTGATCGCCACCTGCACCGCGCCATAGACCGCGAACAGCGCCCAGCCGTAGGCGAGATCCTCCCACTCCATCATGTCGAGCTGATAGAGCAGCGGGATCAGCAAATGCTCCTGCAGCCAGCCTGCGGTGAGGTCGAACGGGTTGAACATGGCTACGCGCCGTATCCCCCCGAATCCGACTCCCAGTCGTCATGGCCGGGCTTGACCCGGCCATCAGCCGCTCCAGGCGACCTGGTTCGCAAGGATGCGAGACCGCGCCTGTCGCCAGTGATGGCCGGGTCAAGCCCGGCCATGACGATCGTGGGGGAGTTCGCCACCATCACGCCCCTACTCCGCGTGCGCATTGAGGAAAATGCCGTGCGGCGAGCGGCCGACGTCGATCGTCTGATATGCGCCCGTCGCGGGGTCGAGCACCGCCACCTTCTCCGCCCAGCGGCGCGTGATCCACAGGCGGCCGTCGGGCGCGAAGTCGATGCAGTCCGGGCCGCCAGGGATCTTGTAGACCCGCATGACCCCGAGGGTGCGGGCATCGAGCGCCGTGGTGGTGCCGGCGACGCGGGCGTTGACCCAGATGATCTTGCCGTCGGGTGAGAGGAACATCTGATGCGCCCCCTTCCCCACCCGGATGCGCCGCTCGACTTTTCCGTCCACCGGATCGACCACGGCGATGTCGTCGCTGCCCATGTCGGCGACCAGCACCTTGTCGTCGTGCCACAGCACCCCGGCCGGGGTTTTCCCCACCACGGCGTTCCACAGGATCACCATGCGCGTGAGGTCGATCGCGGCGAGGCGGTCGGTGCCCTGCAGGCTGACATAGACTACGGAAGAATCCGGCGAATAGGCGAGATGGCTCGGCATCGAGGCCAGGGGAAAACGCTTGACCAGCTTCATCGAGGCGGCGTCGTAGACATCGACCTGGTTGCGCGCCAGGCCGTTCACCGTCAGCCATTTGCCGTTGGGGCTGAAGCCGAGCTGGTAGGGGTCGGCGATCGGCATTCGCCGGATCACGTTGCCGGTGCCGGGGTCGAGGAACAGCATCTCGTTGCCCACCGTGTCGCCGACCAGCAGTTCGCGCCCGTTGGGGCTGAGCGCGAGGTGGTGCGGCTCGCGCAGGACGGGGATACGGCGGAGCTCCTTCTCCGTGCTCATGTCCACGACGCTGATCGAAGCGCCGCCGGAGTTGAGCACGAAGGCGAGCCCCGCTGCCCAGGCCGAGTGGCCCAAGCCAAGCAGTATCAGGAGGGCAGCGAAGGGATAACGCATGGCGGCGCGGTTCTCGTGCGGTCGGCCGCCTATCTAGCTCCGCGGCGCGATTCCGTCATCGACGAACGCACGATGGCTGCCCTCGGCTTCGATCGCACCTCGGGCGAACGCCGCCGAGACCCAGGCGAACAGCACCGAGGAGGTGGTCGCGATCAGTGTGTTGTCGGTATAGGAGTGCACCGCGAAGGCCAGCATCACCAGCCGCATCAGCCAGCGATCGGGGCGCGGCATGGCGCGCGTGTGGCGGATGGTCCAGGCGACGAACAGGCCGATCAGCAGCAAGAGGCCGAGCCAGCCGCCATCCACGCCGATCCGCAGATACTCGTTATGCGCCGCCGTGGTGCCGAGCAGGCGGGCCAGCGTGCTCTCCTCGGACACCAGCACCTTGCCGGCGCCAACCCCCCAGCCGACCCACGGCGATGCGCTCCAGGCATCCTGGAAGTAGGGCCAGATGAGGTCGCGCCCGCTGAGATCGCCGGCCTCGCTCGACAGCACGTTGAACAGCCGCACCTCGCCGAGCGAGCCGGCCGCCGCGATCAGCACGGGCAATGCGCAGGCGCCGGCCAGCACCAGGGTCACGCGGCGAGTGGCGCCGAAGGTCGCCGAGGGGATGGCGAGGATGGCGATCGCGGCCACCCCGATGCCGAGGAATAGCGGAGCGCGGGCGCCGGTCAGCACCAGAATGAGGGCGTTCACCCCGAGCAGCGCGAGGTCGCTCCGGCGGCCGTCGCGGAGCAGTTCGAGCAGGCAAGCCTCCAACGCGGCCAGCGCGAAGCCGGCCAGGAAGGCGGGGTGGCCGGTCGCGCCGAGGCGCCAGCCGCCATCTTCCACGAACAGCGGCCGCAGACCAGCCGCATTCAGCATGGCGCCCGCTCCGACGAGAATCAGCGGCAGCCAGCGCGTGACCCGGATGATCGCCCCCGCCCAAGG
>DATIMU010000423.1:0-2511 GCA_035475015.1 Acetobacteraceae bacterium | reverse complement strand
CTCGGCTGGATCTGCAATCCCCCGAGGTCGATCCAGCGTTGTGCCCCCTTGCCGACATGGCCCATGCGCTCCACCGCCACCAGCAGCGCCACCGAGACGCCGTAGAGCGGCCAGGCGAGGCGGGCGAGGAGGCGGATGTCGATCAGCGCGATGCTGAGCATCAGCACGAGGCCGAAGGCGAAACGCAGGACGTGGCGCGAGGCGTAGGGCTCGGGCGAGCCGCCCGCCGCGCTGTACAGGGCGGCGTAGCCCACCCCCGCCAGCACGCAGAGCAGCAGCACGTAGAGCCAGCTGATGTTCCACAACTTGCCGGTGAGGCCGAATGATCTTTCCCGGATCAGCCGCCGGTCCATGTCAGACGCGACCCTTATCGGCCACACGATTGGCCGGCGGCTCCTGCCGCCCCGCGGGGTCGCGGGTCAGCACGTCCACCATGATGTCGCGCGCCACGGGCGCGGCCGCCAGGGCGCCGGCATTGCCGTGCTCCACGACGACCGAGAGCGCGTAGCGGGGATCGCTATATGGCGCATAGGCGACGAACAGCGCGTGCGGGCGGAACTCCCAGGGCAGTTTTTCCGATTTGAAGCCGTGCTCGCGGGCCTCGCGCGACACCCGGCGCACCTGCGAGGAGCCGGTCTTGCCCGCCAGCGTGCCCAGGTTGCCCGGGATGCGGGCGACCGGCGCGGTGCCGCCGCCCTCGTTCACCACCGCCCACATGCCCTGCCGCACCGTGACGAGCTCCTTGTCCGGCAGGCCGAGCGAGGGCCAGCTGGCCGGCAGCGCCTCCGGCTGCAACAAGCCGCCGATCTTGCGCGTGAGGTGCGGCACCACGGCGCGCCCGGTGGCGATGCGCGAGGCATAGGTCGCGAGCTGCATCGGTGTCACTTGGACAAAACCCTGGCCGATGCCGGCGACGATGGTGTCGCCGATGTTCCACGCCTTGCCCTTGCTCATGCGCCACGCCCGGGTCGGGATCAGCCCCTTGCGCGCGCCGGGCAGGTCCGTCGGCAGATCGACCCCCATGCCCAGCCGGTTGGCCATCCCAGCGATGTGGTCGATGCCGGTGCGCCGCGCGATCTCGTAGAAATAGACGTCGCAGCTATGCTTGAGCCCGCCGCGCAGGTCGAGCGATCCGTGACCGCCCTTGCGCCAGCAATGGAAACGGGTGTCGCCGAGGTCGAGATAGCCGGGACAGTTCACCCGGTCGAACGGGGTGATCGCCTTGCTGTCCAGCCCAGCCAGCGCCACCGCCATCTTGAAGGTCGAGCCCGGCGCATACACCCCGGCGGCGGCCTTGTTGATGAGCGGCGTGCGCCGGTTGCGGGTCCAGGCGATCCATTGCGCCTGCGACACGCCGGAATTGAACAGGCTCGGATCGAAGGACGGATTGGTCGCCATCGCGAGGACCTCGCCGTTGCGGCAGTCCATGATGACGGCGCTGGCGCTCTCGTCGCCCAGCCGCTTCAGCACCGCCGCCTGCAACCCGGCGTCGATGGTCAGCGTCACGTCCTGCCCCGGCACGCCCTCCTGGCGGTCGAGCTCGCGGATGACGCGGCCGACCGCGTTGACCTCGAGCTGCACCACCCCGGCGCGGCCACGCAGCGGCAGGTCGTGGGTCTTTTCCATGCCGGCGCGGCCGACCCGGATGCCCGGCAGGGCGAGCATCGGATCGTCGCCCACATCGTCCTCGCTGGGCGGCGCCACGTAGCCCACGACATGCGCCAGCTTCTCGCTGAACGGATACTGTCGCGTGGTGCCGACATCGATGATGATGCCCGGCAGGTCGGGCGCGTTGACCTCGATACGCGCCATCTGCTCCCAGCTCAGGAAATCGGCGATGAGGATCGGGATGAAGCGGCGGTGGCGGCGCACCTCGCGCTCCACCCGGGCGCGCTCGTGGTCGGGCAGCGGCAGGACGCCGCCGAAGGCGTCGAGCGTCGCGCCGACATCCTCCGCCTCCTCGGCGACCAGCAGGGCGCGCCAGTTGAGGCGGTTGCCGGCCACCACCACGCCCGAGCGGTCGAGCAGCCGGCCGCGCGGCGGGGCGACCAGGCGGGCGCTGATGCGGTTCTCGTCGGCCAAGGTGGCGTAGCGGCCGCCGTCGACCACCTGCACCTGGTAGAGCTTGGCGGCCAGCACGCCGAGGGCCGCGACCTGCCCCCCCATCAGCAGCAGCGCGCGGCGGGTGAACACGCCCCTCTGCTTGCCGTCCCGCTTCATGTCAGGCGCGATCCGGGTCGGCGACCGAGCCGTGCGCGCGGATGAACAGCACCGAGAGCGCCGGATAGACCGCCACGGTCAGCGCGAACTGGAACACCGCCGGGGCGAACGGCAGCAGGCGGAACTGCAGCAGCGAGTTCAGCCCCCAGCCGAGCAGCGCGCCCCCCGCCGCGACGGCGGCGTAGGCGAGCCAGACGAGCGGGAAGCCTTGCCGCGTCAGCACCCAGCGAGCCCGCACCGCGACCCCGTGGATGATCAGCAGGGTCAGCACGCCGATGCCGAGCGGCAGGT